>JBCDCH010000034.1 GCA_039182125.1 Planctomycetota bacterium | reverse complement strand
GTCGTCATCGACCTGGACCGCACCGACCCCGACGGCTGGGGCAGCATCGCGACGCCGGTTGTTGATCCGAAGACCGACGAGATCGTCTACGAGATCCACGTCCGCGACTATTCCGTCGCTGACGAGAGCGCGCCCGAAGACATCCGCGGCACCTACCTTGGCCTGATCCACGAGAACGAATCGCCTGTAATGACGGGCCTTTCGCACCTCAAGGAGCTTGGCGTCACGGCGGTGCACCTGCTGCCGATTCAGGACTTCACCAACGAGCGCTCCGACTACAACTGGGGCTACTGGACCGCGCTGTTCAACGTCGCCGAGGCCGACTACGCGACGAACCAGACCGACCCCATCGCGCCGATCACCGAACTCAAGCAGACGATCCACACGCTCCACGCCAACGACATTCGCGTGATAATGGACGTGGTTTACAACCACACCTCCACGCCCGTCGGACAGCGTGCCTTCGACGCGGCGGTGCCCAAGTACTACTTCCGCACCACCGACGACGGCGAGTACCGCAACGACGCCGGCACCGGTAACTCCATCGCCGACGAGCGCGCGATGGTCCGCAAGTACATCGTCGACTCACTCGTCTACTGGACCAACGAGTACCGAATCGACGGCTACCGCTTCGACCTGCTCGGCACGCACCAGCCCGAGACTGTCTCGGCCATCCTCGCCGCACTCGAGTCGGTGCGTGAGGACCTGACGATCTACGGCGAGCCGTGGACCGGCGGCGGGCCGATCTACTACGGCAAGGGTGCGCAGCGTGGCAGCGAGATGGCCGTGTTCAACGACCACCTCCGCAACGCCATCCGCGGCGACCTCGACGGCACCGCTATCGGCTTCGCCACCGGCCCCGGCGGCGACCGCGGCGCGATCCTCGCCGGCGTCCGCGGTGCGATCGACGACTTCGCCGACCACCCGATCGAGTCCGTCGCCTACGCCAGTGCCCACGACAACCTCACGCTCTGGGACAAGATCATCAAGACCGCCCCGGACGCGGACGAAGCAACACACCGCTCGATGCAAAAGCTCGCGCTGGGCGTGGTGCTGACCAGCCAGGGCATGCCGTTCCTCCACGGCGGCAGCGACTTCGCCCGCACCAAGTACGGCGAGCACAACTCCTACAACAAGGGCGACGCGGTCAACAAGTTCGACTGGGCCCGCAAGGGCGAGTACCGCGACGTGTTCGACTACGTCGCCGGCCTGATCGAGATCCGCAAGGCCCACCCGGCCTTCCGCATGCACGACGCGACGCAGGTCCGCCGCAACCTGCGCGTGATCGCCCAAGGCCCGGCCGTCGCGTTCGCCCTGAACGGTGCCGCCGTCGGTGACCCGTGGGGCACGATCGTCGTCGCCTACACCGGCGACCCGACCGAGCACGGCGTCGAACTCCCGCCGGGCAAGTGGACCCAAGTCGTCAACGCCGACACCGCCGGCACCGAGCCGCTCCGCGAAGTCGAAGGCTGGGTCACCCTGCCGCCCTACTCGATGGTCGTGCTCTGGCAGTAACGCCGCTTGGACAGGTCAGTGAGCCGCGTTGCTTCGCAACGCTGGTGTTTCGCAAGTGCGGGCGCCCGGCGTTGCGGAGCAACGCGGCTATTAGTTCGTTGCAAACTCGAGGATGTCATCGAGCGACGGTGCGTAGTCATCGGTCGTGTCGACATGCAACGTCGGCACGCCGAGCTCCGGCGTTTCGTACGGTGCGGGCGGACCCATCTTTCCGGTGGCGCGGTACTCCGCGACCCGTGCGTCGCCGTGAAAATACTCCCGGCGCGGATCATCAAGCCCGCGTTGCAAATGGCGCCGTGCGGCAACGTCGGCCGGCACGTCGCACACGATCACCCGCACCTCCGCGACCGCCTGCAACTTCGGCAACTGACCCGCCCAAACCTTGTGCTGAAACGCCGCCTCAAGCACCGTCGTGACTTGCTCACGCAACTGCGCGACGGCCAGGCCGAAGAACGCCTCGAACACGCGGGCCTGCGGATCGCCGGGCAACTGATCGTGCCGAACGCCGTGCGTGTGAACGAAGCCTTCCTTGATCGCATCCCGGCTGATCAGCGGCAGGTACGCGGCCTCGGCCAGACGCCGCGCGAGCGTCGTCTTCCCCGACCCCGGCCGACCCGTAACGATGATGCACTTGGGTAATACGCTCATTGACCAAGTAACACTAGGTTGAGCTACACGATGCAGAAGCTCCGCACAACCGCGCGAACTCAATCGGCATCCGGATGGCAGTAGCAGCTTGCAATCGGCTCGACGTCGGCCCGAACAAAGGCGGCGGCCAGCTTTGGCTTGATCGCGTCGGCATCTTCGCCACGCCCCTGCATCGCTAGCGCATCGTGCAAACCGCGAAGCGACCAGCCATTGTTCGGATGACGCTTCAGGTCCGCTCGATAGACCGCCTCGGCACGCTCGGCCTTGCCTTCGGCCAGGAGCAACGCGCCCAGCGCGTGCCGCACCGGTTGCATCCAGCCCGGCGGCTCGTCATATGCCAACGCCTCCTCCATCGCCACTGCTTCGTCGAGCAGTGCGAATGCGCGATCGGGATCACCCGCGTGGTAGGCCATCTCGCCTTCGGCGGTTTTGCGAGCGGTTGCAAAAACGTCAGCCGCTTGGTTCACACCGACGTACCACGAATCGTCGAACATCTCGGCAACCGAATCGAGTGCGGCAAGTTCGGCGTGGGCTTCGTCGAGTCGACCAAGGTTCGCCAGCGCGACGGCCCGTGCGTAATGCCGTGTCGCTCGACTCGACCACCGCCAGTCCTGCGGCTCTGGCTCAGCGAGTACCTGCTCCCATTTCCCGAAGCGAAGCAAAACGTGATACGCGACGGGTGTAAGCCCGTCGGCGACCTCCGGCAGCGCCTCAACAAACTCAATCGGTACGTCGCGTTTAATCTTGCGAGCCGCGACGAGTGCTGTTTCATAACGCCCTTCCATCATCGCCGCATACGCCAGAAAGTGGGCGTTGTGCATGTAGTACACCCAGTAGAAAGTTGGCTGAGGTGCCAGGTCGAGGTAGCGATCATCGGCAGCGAGGGCGCGAACATTGGCATCGGCAGCGTCGGCGTAACGCCCCGTACGGATGAAGATGTGCGCCGGCATGTGCACGAGATGCCCCGATCCCGGCACCAGATCGACCAATCGCTCGGCTGCCGTAGTGCCCTTCTCCGGCCATGGCGACGCTTCGATCGCATGGATGTAAAAGTGGTTCGCCCCTGGATGGTCCGGCACGTTCGTCATCGACTGCTCCAACACCGCCAGGATCTCTTCGGTCCTGCCCTTGGGCTCACCATCGGGCGTCCAAAGGTCCCACGGCTGGAGATTCATCATCGACTCGGCGTACAACGGTCCTACGTCCGGGTCATCGGGATGGGCTTCCCAGACAAGCTGCATCGCCGCGGCGTAAGCCTCATCAAGATGTGTGCGATCGTCGGGAACCGGCAGTACGTAGCGCTGGGCGACAGCGTGAACCAATGCGTGTTCGACGGGCGTTTCGTCATCAAGTGCAGCGACAGCACGCTTGGCCGCAACGTGCGCAAGTTCCGATTGTTCGCGGCCCATCACGGGGTTGTTGATGTGCAGCCCGCGAGCATAAGCCTCGCCCCAGTGGGCCATTGCACAGTCGGGATCGAGCGCCGCAGCCTGTTGGAAAGAGCGGATTGCCTCGTCATGGTTGAAGCCGTAGAGCAGCTGAATGCCCTGATCGAACCACGCTTGGGCGACGGGGTCATCGGTCGTGACGATGCGGACGTAGCCGTCGAAGCCGGGATACATTTGGCCCGGGATTTCGGTCGGCCTCACGGTTCGATCTGCGGCAGGCGCTGTACAGGCAAGGGTGGACAATGCCAAGCTGAACAGGATAAGAGTCGAAAGTCGCACAGGTTGCTCCGGTTGAAGTGCCGGGAACGATTGTAACAAAAACATGCTCGCGAGACATTTGCAGCAGCACGTATCAACGGCGCTGTGCCGCTGAAACGCTCGCCATCGCCGGACCTACGCTGCTGGGCGATGCGTGCGCTGCTCAAGGTGATGATTCCGCTTGCGATGTTCTTCGGCGGGATGCTGCTGCTCCTGCGGCTCACCGGGGTGCTGGCGAACGAGCGGATCGAGGGGTGGCTGGAGGCGGCGCGAAACGCGTCGCCGGTCTGGGCGGGGTTGGTGGTGATCGGGCTGATGTTCGCGGACCTGTTCGTCGCGGTGCCGACGTTGACGATCATGCTCATCGCGGGGAGCCTGATGGGCTTCGAGGCGGCGGCGATCTCGGGGTTTCTCGGGCTGCTCTCGGCGGGGCTGGGGGGCTACGGATTGTGCCGGGCGTTCGGCGATCGGCTGGTACGGTTCATCATCCGCGACGAGGCCGAACGGCAGGACATGCGTGACACCTTCGCCAAACACGGCGTGGTGATGATCCTGCTGTCGCGCGCGTTGCCGATGATGCCGGAGGTGACGGCGTGTTTGGCGGGGGTGACGCGGATGCCGCTGGGTCGTTTCCTGACGGCGTGGATCGGGAGCACGTTGCCGTACGTCCTGATCGCGACGTATGCGGGGAGCAAGAGCAGTTTGGAGAACCCCTTCCCCGCGATCGCGGCGGCGGTCGGACTGGCCGGCGTGTTCGGGCTTTGCTGGCTGGCGTTCCAGCGGTCGCTGCGGAAGCAAACGGCCACGGCCCCCGCGACGGCGGGTCGTTAGACTCCCGCGATGCACGGCCTGACCACCGAACGCCTTACGATCCGGCGCTTCACGCCCGACGACCTCGCCGGCGTGGCGGAATTGCTCGACGGCTGTTTCGGCGATGAGCCGTTGAAGGAACGGGAGCGCTGGCTGGACTGGACGGTGCGGAACTACGTCGCGCTCGAAGCCCTGCACCAGCCGCCGTTCGGCGACTACGCGGTGGTGTGCGGCGCGCGGCTCGTGGGCAGCATCGGGCTGGTGCCGAGCTTGGCCCCTTTCGGCCGGCTGCCGACGCTAGGCGGTGACCCGTCGGCCAATCACACGCCCGAGCTCGGGCTGTTCTGGGCGACCCACCCCGAACACCGCCGGCGTGGCTACGCGACCGAAGCGGCCGCCGCCGCGTTGCGGTTCGTCTTCGGCCAACTCCACGCCGCCCGCGTCGTTGCCACGACCGAGCACGATAACGTGGCGTCCATGGCCGTGATGCGCAAGCTCGGCATGACGATCGATCGCAACCCGATCAACGACCCGCCGTGGTTCCAGACGGTCGGCGTCGTGTTCACGGATCAGCCGAGCGGCTGAACGTACCACTCGGACGCGACGGTCGCCCCGGCGTTTCGGAGGGCCGTGCGTTTGGGTTCGTCCTGGTGGCCGCAGACGGTGATGGACACCGCGACGCCGCGCTCGGCGGCACGTCGATGGAGTTCGTTACGCAGGGCTTTGCCCACGGTCTCCCACCACGCCGGGTTGGCCACCACGAAGTCGTCGACCATCAACGCCTTACCCCCCGGTGCATAAACCGGCGGCGGATCGACGACGCTGCCTATGACAAAGCCACGCAGCGCATCGTCGATCAGGCAAATGCGGTCGGCGTCACCGAGAACCTTCTCCAGATGCCGGGCGTGAATGGCGATGTCGTCGGGCGCGACACGCCAGAAGACGGGTGAGTACGCTTCATACGCACGACGCTTTTCGCCGGCGAGGCGGGCCATGTGTGGGACATCGTCGACGGTCGCGGTGCGGACAGGCATGGCCGCACGTTACGCGCAAACAAAACCCGCCCGGACGTCCGTCGACGTCCGGGCGGGGAAAGTTGGTGGTGCGGGCGTCACCGTCGTGACGGCGCACCGGCCGGGGTTGTGGTTGGGCCCCGGTGTGTAACTCTCTGGTTGTACCCTCCGCGAGCGCTCCTTTCGGTGTCGCGGCTTGTCTTGGCTGACCGGCACGCCGTCGTGTCGGCCCGCTCGTTTCCTCGCGACCTGTCCAACCCTCGAACAGGCCTCGTCTCCGTCCGGGCCTGTTTCCTCGAACCCAGACCTCGTTTCCGACGGTGTCGGTCCCTCAACCGACGGCCGTCCTCGTTTCCGCGATGCGTCGTCCCTCAACGCCGCGTCGCTCCGATGTCGCCGATCGACACCCTCGTGTCGCTCGGCATGTCGGCCGGTCCTCTGGGTCACGGTCCCTCAACCGATCGCCACCCGGCCAACGCCCTTGTTTCTGCGGCTCAGGTTCCTCAACCCTCACCGCCTCGTTTCCGGCCACGTCCGGCGAACCCTCATTCGCCATCCGCGGCCCTCGTTCCCCCAACCTCGTTTCCGACGAGCCCGATCCCTCAACCGTGCTCGCCCTCGTCTCCCCCGAGACCAAATCGCGTCGCGCTCAATCTGTGAGCGCGCAAAGGATCACCCCACGGGTCGCACGGGAACGCAGTCCAGTGGCACGACGTGAGTCGGCGTTTGGTCTGCGTTGTCCGGCAACTCTGCCGCGGGGTGTCTCCCCTTCCCTTGTGGATATGACCAACTTTGGAAGAAATCCGTCTTTCCGCGAATAGGCGATCGCCTGTCGCGATGCAAGAAGTATCACGGATGTCGGAGTCGGTTGCAAGCGCCATTTATCGGACGCGGTACGAAATGATGTCGCACGAGTTGGAAAGCTGGGCGGTGGCTGCGGATTAACCGGAGACAAGAAGCCGTTCGTAGTGATCCGCGAGGGCCACGTCGGAGAAGTGGGTCAACCCCCGCATCCGGGCCGACTCACCGAACGCGGGCCAACGCGATTCGTCGGCAAGCACGCGGGCCATGCCGGCGTTGACGCTTTCCTGATCCATGCCGGTGATGTGCCAGCCGGTGCCACCGTCCCGCACCGTCTCGGCCGGTCCGCCGTGGGCATGCACGAGCACGGGCACACCCATCAACATCGACTCGATCACGCTCAGCCCGAACGGCTCCGGGGCCACCCGCAAGTTGCACGAGACATCGGCGGCCGCGTACCAGGGACGCACGTCGGTCAACTCACCTGGCAGATGCAGGCGATCGGCCACGCCGAGTTCGTCGGCAACGCGTCGGAGTTCGTTCGGGAACGCGTCGTCCTTCGACCCGCCGACGAGTGCCACGTGAACCGGCCGGCCCGACGGCGTGGTCGGGTGCACGGCCGCCGCCCGCAGCAGATGCATCCCGCCCTTGTCCGCGACGAGCCGTGCCGCGATGACGAAGACCGCCGCCGATTCAGGCAGGCCGAGCCGGGCTCGGTCACGCTCCACCCGCGTCGGATCGAAGTGATCCGTCCGTGAGGCGTGGTAGAACGTGATCGGCTCGACGCCGCGCCCCGCGAGTGTCCGCCCCGTCGCCGCGCTGTCGGCAAGCACCGTCACGTTGCCCTCCCGACAGAGCCGTTGATAGACCCGTTTGTTGAGTTCGAACGGGTAGCGGTCATTGACGAAGTTGGGCATCTCCCAAAAGCACCTTGTAGCGATGGGCTTGGTTGCTTCGACTGCGGCCCGAACATGGAACGGCCATAGCACGTGAAAGTGCTTGCCGCCGAAATCCTGGATCGCCGAACGCAACGCATTGCCGGTGTTGCGATCGACCTTGCGACCGCGGGCGAACTTCCAGAGCTTGGCCGGCAGCGATCCGCCGTATGTGTCGGGGACCGCGTCAAGCTTGAGCAGCCGGGTGTGCATCCCCGCATCGGCGAATCGGTCGGCGGTCGTGCCAGGGTGCGTGTGCAGAAGTTGGACCGGCCAGCCACGTCGGTGCATTTCCGCTGCGAGCGAGAACGCGGCGGTGCCGACGCCATACACCTCGTGCCCGTGGCAAAACCAGCTCAGCGGAAAACGGTCCGTCGGGTGGGCCATCGAATCGCAAGGTAATCACTGCTGGCACCTTGTCACGCGATCCCTACCATCCCCGCATCATGGCAGCCAATGCAGTCGTCGCACAGTCGGGCGGTCCCACCGCGGTCATCAATCAATCCCTCGTCGGCGTGATCGAAGCCGCACAGAAGGCCGGGCACATCGATAAGATCCTCGGCGCCCGCCACGGGGTGCGTGGCATGATCGAAGACGATTTCATCGACCTCTCCTCAGCGCCGGCCGAGTTGCTCGAGCGCATCGCCCAGACGCCGGCGGCCGGACTGGGAAGCTCGCGTGACAAACCCGACGAGGAGTACTGCAAGAAAGTCTTCCAGCACCTGCAAGCCCAGGGCGTGAAGTACATGTTCTACATCGGCGGCAACGACTCGGCCGACACTGCACGGATCGTCAACGAAGTCGCCGCGCAAGCCGGTTACGAGCTGCACGTCTTCCATGTGCCCAAAACGATCGATAATGACCTGCGCGTCCACGATCACACGCCCGGCTACGGCAGCGCGGCCAAGTTCGTCGCCTCCGCCTGCATCGGCGACAACTTCGACAACAAGTCGCTCCCTGGCGTGAAGATCAACATCATCATGGGCCGCAATGCCGGCTTCCTCACGGCCTCTGCCGCACTGGGCCGCAAGTACGAAGACGACGGCCCGCACCTGATCTACATGCCCGAGCGGCCGGTGACCAAGGAGCAGTTCATCGCCGACGTGCAGGAGGTCTACGACCGCCTGGGCAGGTGTCTGGTCGTCGCGTCTGAGGGCATGATGCACCCGGACGGCAAGACGTACGCCGAGATGATGAACGAAGACCTGCCCAAGGACGACCACGGCAACGTGCAGCTCGCCGGCTCGGGCGCGCTGGGCGACTACCTGCAAGACGCGGTCAAGGCTGGCGTGAAGCCGAAGGACGGCGGCAAACTCCGCGTCCGGGCCGACACGCTCGGATACATGCAGCGCAGCTTCCCCGGCTACGTCAGCGAAGTCGACGCCGCCGAAGCCCGCATGGTCGGCAACAAGGCCGTCGAGTACTCCGCCGATGACGCCAACAAACAAGGCAGCGTCGTGATGACGTGCGACCGTGCGGGGGACAAGTACGCCGTGAAGGTTCACCTCGAGCCGCTCGAAAACGTCGCCCGCCTCACCCGCCACATGCCCGACGCGTTCATCGAAGGTCATAACAACGTGAGCCAGACCTTCATCGACTACGCCCTGCCGCTGGTCGGCGAACTGCCCACCGTTGGCTCGATCAGCGAGTTGGACTAGCAGGGCACACGCGAGATACCGCGGGCTTCGAAGAGCTGTACGAGCCGCTGTGCGATTCGGCGTTGCGGCATGCTACCCGCGTGAATCACCGGCAAGCCCGCCGCCCGAGCCGTCCGCCACGGCAACGGGTCCGTAACGCCACGAGCCACGTTCAGGTACGCGTGACACCGCGTGACGCACTCCTCGAACGGAACGTCCGTGGTGTGCCAAATGTCGGGCTGCTCCATTTGGCAGGACAGCCGGGCGAGGACCGTGCTCATGGGACCACGGCCGTGGCTGACGAGCGTCATCGGTCGCCCCGTGACCCGCAGCACTGCCGCCGCGAGTACCGCCGAACGCAAGTTGTCCCGCCAACTCGGCATCGGCGCAATGAGCACCCGAAGTGTGTCGGACGCCTGATGCCGCGACTCTGGGACGTTCAACACGGGGCGCATGCGACGGATCGCACCCGGCGCGTAGCCGAGCGCCGCCGCACGTCGGGCCGCCTGTTCGGTATGGCATTCGAGCCAACGCACCGGAAGAAATTCGTTCGGCCCCGCTGGCGGCGCGACCCCGACGACCTTGCTCGGCTTGGCAAAGCACGCCACCCGCGTGGCGGTCGATCCCCACGCCTGCACAGGCCCTGGCCAGCCACGGATCGCACGCCAAAGCCGACCGACATTCGCCGACACGTACAACCGCCGCGGCCCGGCCAACCGGTCGGCGGTAAAGTCGACCCGGCTGAGCACATGCAGCGTCGTGTCGGGTTGGTCCGGGCCGTCCAGCAAGCCAAGCAGCGTAGGGGATTCGACCGGCTTTGCGAGATGGCGGCAAATCCGTTCCAATCGGCCTGTGGCCGAAGAGACGGAACCCATTGTCACCGAGAACGAGCCGCCGCCGGAAGTGCCCGACATTCCGGTCGATCTCGCGTTGCTCGAAGCCGCTCTGTTCAGCACGCGCGGCCCCCTCACCGCCGGTCGGCTGGCCGAACTCCTTGAACTGCCCAGCACCAACGGCGTCCGCCCCGCCGTCACCGAGCTCAACGCCGAGTACGAAAAGACCGGCCGCACTTTCCGCATCGAGTCCGTTGCCGGCGGATTTCAGATGATGACCCTGCCGGAGTTTGGCGACAAACTCGCTAAGCTCCAGAAGAAGGAAGCGGACGCGAAGCTGACCAAAGCCGCGCTCGAGACACTGGCGATCATCGCGTACAAGCAGCCGGTCCTGCGGGCCGAGATCGAAGCCATCCGCGGCGTCGCCTGCGGCGAGACCATCCGCTCGCTGATGGAAAAGCACCTGGTCAAGATCGCCGGCCGTGCTGAAGAGCCGGGCCGGCCGATTCTCTATGGCACCACCAAACGCTTCCTCGAAGTCTTCGGCCTCAACACCACCCGCGACCTGCCGCAGGTTGAGGAGTGAGGATTCAGGCCTAAGGAATCCGGCGTGGCTACAACGGTTCGTTTTCCGCGCTCTGAATCCGGCATCCTTAGTTCTGACTCTTCCCCTTACGACACCACGCCGGCGATGGCCGCGTGGTCGTCTTGTCCGGTGATTCGTCGCCGCTAGTCCTCCGATTTTGCTCCGGCGTTCCGCTCGCGTTATCGAGCAGATGGTTCAGGGGTCTCGTAGAGCACATACCTAAAGATCGCACCAATCGTGCCGCTCACTCACCGAAGCCAAAGTGAATGGCGACCACTGCTGCCAGATGCGACAAGGCGAGCCCGGCCAGAATGAACCAGCTGGTTCGTCTCGGCAGCCACGCTGCTGCTCCCACCGCCGCCCCGTAGACCGGCAGTTGCAGCCATATCAGCCAATTGGGCACCACATTGAAGTAGACGTACGGAAAGATCATGTACCCCACAGGGTGATCGGTTGGCTCCGGCTGCGAGTACGTCACCGCGACCGCGACCACAAACGCCGGCAACGTAATCATCGCGCCAACGCCTGCCCCAATCAGCGTCCAGATAACACGCTTTCGCATACACGCCTCTGGCGTGTCGGGCGGCGGCAGATCGGACCAACGTTTCGACTCATCAGCCATACACATAGCCGTCGCGGCGGCCTACCAAACCTTGCAGTCATCCTGATCAAAGGCAAACAAACTGCGATCCGGACGACGGTCGAAGGATGCGGTCAAACACTGCCAGATTGACGTCAACATCTACACCAGAAACGCGTTGGCCAGGTCGACGAAGAAGAATGCGGTGACCAGCGGCAAGAGGATGAACGCGAACAACGGCAGCTTCAGCCTTGCAGCGATGATCGCCTTATGGGCAACGGACCCGGGCGTGATGGCGATGAAGCTGGGGACTTCCATGACGACTCCAACCGGCCGGCGTCAGTCGGCGGTTTGACCAGCCGTCTGGACTTCATCCGGGTCCCAGCCACCGCCGAGGGCTTTGTACAACGCCACCAAGTTCTGCACCGCGAGTCCGCTGGCCTCGGCGACCTGGCTGTTGGCGATGGACAGCTCCATTTCGACCGAGAGCAGATCCTGGAAGTCGATCAGATCGTCGCGGTAGAGACTGAGCGCGAGGTCGTACGCCTCCTGCGCGGATGCGGCGGACCTCTCGACGTCGCTTAGGAGGATGCGCTGCTCGATGAACGCGGTCATCGCCGACTCGACTTCCTCGATCGCGCGGAGCACGGCTTGCTCGTACAGCAGCACCGCTTGGTCGAGCACGGCATCCTCGACGTCGATCTGCGCCCGAAGCGCCCCTCCGTCGTAGATCGTCCAGCGGACGCTGGGGCCGAGCGAGAAACCGAGCGGCGAGGTGGCGAGGTCGGAGCTGATGCTGCCGCCGAGGGAGAACTGCGGATAGAGGTTGGCCGTGGCGACGCCGACTTGCGCGGCCTGGGCGGCGAGTCGGCGTTCGGCGGCGCGGATGTCGGGCCGCTGACGCAGCAGTTCGGCGGGAATACCGATCACGATCTCCGCCGGCGGAACCGGCAGCGGTCCGGGCTCCTGCAAGTCGAACGGCAGATTCTGCGGGGCCTGCCCGACGAGCAGCGCGACTGTGTTGATGTTGCGGTTGAGGTCGATCCGCAACGGCGGCAGCTTCGCCTCGGCGCTGGCCACCTGTTGCTCGGCCCGGACGACGTCGAGCCGGGAGGCGAGGCCGTCACGCTCGCGGATGCGGGTAAGCTCGAGAATCTCACGCTGTGTCGCGAGGTTCGCCTCCTCGACCGCGAGCTGTTGTTGGAGCCGACGCACCGAGAGGTACCGGTCGGCGACCTCCGCGAAGAGCGACACCTGCACGTCACGGCGATCGGCCTCGGTCGCCTCGAAGGTCGCATCGGCGGCTTCGACCTGCCGGGCGATCCGCCCGAAGACGTCGATCTCCCAGCTCGCCTCGGCGCTCAGGTTCGACGTGACGCCGCTAGAGAAGCCAGTGTCGGTGTCGCCGGTCACCGCAGTGCCACCGCCAAGCGAGAGGCTGGGCCGCCGACCGGCCGTGGCGATGTCGAGCCGCGCTCTCGCCTCGGCGACCTTCGCAATCGCGACGCGCAGGTCCCGGTTGTTCCGGTCGACCTCGGCGATGATCGCGGTGAGCATCGGGTCGTTGAACACCGTCCACCATTCACGCAGGTCCGCTTCACCAGGAATGAAAGCCGGGTCATCGATGGTGGTGAACTCCGCGGGCATAACGCCGACGGGATTCTCCGGCGGACCTTCGTAGTCGTGGCCGACTTTGCAGCCGGTCACGGTGGCGAGTCCAAGGAGCATCGTTACGATGGCGGCGGCTTCTGGGGTTCGACGCATATGACTTTCCAAAGTAGACATCGACGGGCGGCGCTCGCGTTGACCATAGCGATCGCGGGCGGGCTTGCCGCGGGTTGTGACAACTCTAACGAGTTCCAGGCCCCGCCGCCCCCGCCGGTGGTCGTGAGCCAGCCGCAGCAGCGCAGCGTGATCGACTACGCCACCTTCACCGGTACCACGTCCGCCGCCGACAGCGTCGACATCCGCGCGCAGGTCGGCGGGATCATCGACGACGTGCCCGTTGACGACGGCGCACCTGTCGAGGAAGGCGATCTGTTGTTCGTCATCAACGCCGAGAGCTACACCGCCGCCCGCGATGCGGCCCAAGCGCAGCTCGACCAGGCCAAGGCCAAGCAAGCCCTCGCCGACGCCAAGGCCCAGCGGATCGAGCGGTCGGCCGCCGACGGTGCGGTTTCGCAACTGCAAGCCATCGAGGCCCGCGCCGAAGCCGAGGTCGCCAACGCCGCCGTCACCGTCGCCGAGCGGGAGCTGGCGATCAAGCAACTCGACCTCGACTACGCCACCGTCGAAGCCCCACGCAAGGGTCGCATTCGCAAGGCCGGCCTCGGCGTCGGTGATCTGGTCGCGCCCTCCGGCGACGGCGGCCTGCTCGGCACCATCTTTGACGACAGCGAGATCACCGTCGCCTTCACCGTCCCAGACCGCGTCTACCTCACCGCCATCCGCCGCGCGGGCGGCGACGAGTCACGCCGGCCGCCGCTCATCGAACTCGGCACCGAGATCGACGACGGCTACCCGTACACCGGCGGGATCACCTACGCCGACCCGATCGTCGACGAACAGACCGGCACCGTCCGCGTCGAGGCAACCGTCCAGAACCCGGACCGGCAACTCGTCGGCGGCTTGTTCGTGCGGGTCCGCATGCCGGTCGAGACGTTGCCGAGCGCGATCGTCGTGCCGCAGGTTGCGATCGCACGGGATCAGGTCGGGCCGTATGTGCTGGTCGTGGGGGAGGGGAACGTGGTCGAGCGGCGGGACGTGGAGTTGGGCGGCGTGGACGGGGCTGACCGCGTGGTCCGCAGCGGCCTCTCGGCCGAAGACAGCATCGTCGTCAGCGGCCTGATGCGTGCCCGCCCCGGCGCACCGGTCACCCCCATCCCCGCCGAGTCCGAGTAAACCCGCCCACCACTTTCGCCAAGCCGCATGCTGTCGAAGTTCTTCATCTACCGACCGATCTTCGCGACGGTGTTGTCGCTGGTCATCATCGTGGCCGGGCTGACCTCGCTGATGGGGCTGCCCATCGCGGCGTACCCGGACATGGCCCCGCAGACGATCTCGGTCAAGGCGATCTATCCCGGTGCCGACGCGCAGACCCTCGCGACCACCGTCGCCACGCCCATCGAGCAGGAGGTCAACGGCGTCGAGGGCATGCTCTACATGAAGAGCACCTCTTCGGGCGACGGCACCTACACGCTCAACGTCACTTTCGAGACCGGCACCGATCTCGACATCGCCGCGGTTCAGGTGCAGAACCGTGTGTCGGCCGCCGAGTCGTCGCTGCCTGAGGAAGTGCGGCGGATGGGCATCAAGACCGAGAAGCGGATGCCCGACTTCGCCCAGATGGTCAGCGTGACCTCGGACGATCCGAAGTTCGACGACATCTTCCTGAGCAACTTCGCCACGCTGCGGCTACGCGACCAACTGCAGCGCGTGAACGGCGTCGGCGGCGTGAGTGTGTTCGGCGCGGCCGACTACGCGATGCGGGTGTGGATCAACCCCGAGAAGCTGCAGGCGCGCGGGATCACGGCCAACGACGTGCTGGGCGCGATCCGCGAGCAGAACGTGCAGGTCGCCGCCGGCACCATCGGCCAGCCGCCCGCCGACGCCGGCACGCCGTTCCAGTTCGCCGTCACCGCACAAGGCCGGCTGCTCGACGAGGCCGAGTTCGGCAACATCGTCGTCCGCACCACCGACGACGGCCGGCAGGTCTTCGTCCGCGATGTCGCCCGCCTCGAACTGGGCGCGGCCAACTACGTGATGGAGTCGAAAGTCGACCAGAAACCCGCGGCGGTGCTGGCGATCTTTCAGCTGCCCGGCGCGAACCTGATCGAGATCTCCGACGGCATCCAGGCGTTGATCGACGAGCTGAGCCCGACGTTTCCCGAGGGCGTGGATGTGGCGATCACCTACGACGCGGCCGACCAAGTGCGGGCGTCGATCAGCGAGATCGTCACGACGCTGTTCATCGCCGCGGCATTGGTGATCCTCACGGTGCTGGTGTTCCTGCAGGACTTCCGAGCGACGCTCATCCCCGCGGTGACGATCCCGGTCTCGCTCATTGGCACGTTCGCGGTGATGGCGCTGCTGGGCTTCTCGCTCAACACGCTCACGCTGTTCGGCTTGGTGCTCGCGATCGGCATCGTCGTCGACGACGCGATCGTGGTCGTGGAGAACGTCGCCCGCAACCTCGCCGAGACCGACCTCTTGCCCAAGGAAGCCGCGGCCAAGGCGATGGCGGAAGTCACCGGGCCGATCGTCGCGACGACGCTGGTGCTGCTGGCGGTGTTCGTGCCGACCAGCTTCATGGGCGGGCTGACGGGCGTGATGTACAACCAGTTCGGCCTGACCATCGCGGCCGCGACCGTCTTCAGCTCCATCAACGCCCTCACGCTCAGCCCCGCGCTCTGCGGCGTGCTCATGCGGAAGTACACCGGCAAGAAGAACCCGCTGTTTCGCGCCTTCGACGCCGCGATCGAAGGCTCGACCAAGGGCTACACCAAGGTCGTCACGCAGGCGGTCCGCAAGGCCGCGATCGCGATGGTCGTATTCATCGGCCTGAGCGTCGCGGGCGTCTTCGGCTTCATGGGACTGCCGACCGGGTTCGTGCCGGACGAGGATCAGGGCATCCTGATGGCGCAGGTCGTCCTGCCCGACGCCGCGTCGCGCGAACGGACCCGCGCCGTCACCGATCAGGTCAACGCACTCCTCGCCGACACCGACGGCGTCCGCTCGGCCATCCAGATCGGCGGCTTCTCGCTCATCGACAACGTCGCCAACCCCAACGTCGCGTCGTACATCATCGCGCTGGAGAACTGGGACGACCGTGCGCAAACCCAGGCGGAGATCCTCGGCGGTTTGCAGGGCAAGCTGTTCGGCGTAATGGACGGCGTCGCATTCGCGTTCGGGACGCCGCCGATTCCCGGCGTTGGGCTCGCCGGCGGATTCGACATGCAGGTGCAGGATCGCACCGGCGTCGGCGTCGACGCGCTGCAGTCCGCAACCGCCGGCCTCGTCGAAGCGGCCGGCTCGCAGTCGAACGTGCAAGGCGTCTCCACATCCTTCCGCGCGACCGTGCCGCAGCTGTTCGTCGACGTCGACCGTGAGAAAGTCCAACAGCTCGGCCTCGACCTCGACACCGTCTACGGCACGCTCCAAACGAACCTCGGCGGCAGCTACGCCAACGACTTCAACACCTTCGGCCGCACGTTCCAGGTGCAGGTGCAGGCCGACGCGAGCTTCCGCTCCACGCCCGACGACATCCTCAAGCTCCGCGTTCGCAACGACGATGGCGAGCCGGTGCCGCTGTCGGCGGTCGCGACGGTCGAGCAGCGGTTCGGGCCGTCGTTCATCAGCCGGTACAACCTCTATCCGTCCGCGTCGGTCTCGGGCAGCGGCGCACCGGGCGTGTCGTCCGGTCAGGCGCTGAACCTGATGGAAGACATCGCCGCCCAAACGCTGCCCGCGTCGATCGGCTACGAGTGGACCGGACTGTCGTTCCAGGAGAAGCAGGCCAGCGGCAGTGTGCTCCTGATCTTCGGGCTGTCGATGTTGCTGGTGTACCTGACGCTCGCAGCACAGTACGAGTCGTGGACGTTGCCGGTCGCCGTGTTGCTCGCGGTGCCGCTGGGGCTGCTCGGCGTGGCGGGCGGTGCGTTTGTGCGCGGGTACGACAACAACACGTACACGCAGATCGGCGTGGTGTTGCTGATCGCGCTGGTGAGCAAGAACGCCATCCTGATCATCGAGTTCGCGCGGGAGAAACGCAGCGAGGGACTGTCGCCCGCGGATGCCGCGATCGAGGCGGCCCGCTTGCGCTTCCGGCCGATCCTGATGACGGCGTTCTCGTTCATCCTCGGCACCGCCCCGCTGGTCATCGCAACCGGCGCGGGCGCCGGCGCACGCACCGCGCTCGGCACCGCCGTGTTCTTCGGCCTGATCCTCGCGACGATCTTCGGCGTAATCCTCACCCCCGCGATCTACCGCGTCGTGCAAGGCACCAGCGAGCGCTTCCGAAGGACGCCGGCGTGACGCGGTTTCGCTTTGCTTATTTGTTGGCGGCGTTGATCCTGATCGCGTTCGTTCGGCCGTTCATCGAGGCGAGTGTGTTGGGTGTCGGCGTGGCGGACGTGCTGCTGTTCGGGACGCTGCTCGCCGGTGCGTTCGCGGTCGCGGGGAAGTGTTGGCACTTGATCGTCGTCGCGGGTCTCGGCGTCGCGTCGGCCCTTTCGCAGGGGTTGTTTCTGTTGACGTCCAACCATGTCGCGGCGCGGGTGTTTCTGCTTGTGACGTTGGCGTTCTACTTCGTGGTCGGCGTGCTGCTGTTGGTCGCGATGTTCGACGGCCGACGCGTCACTGCCGACACAATCTGCCAGGCGATGTCGGTCTACCTGCTGCTCGGGCTAATCGGCGCGATGGCTTACGCACTGCTCGAGAGCGTCGTGCCCGGCTCGTTCAGCTTCCCCGCCGGTGCCGCCGAGCCCGACCGGTTCGATCGCTTCCTTGGCTTCAGCTTCGTCACGCTCACCACCCTTGGCTACGGCAACATCTCCCCCGCCTCGCCCCGCGCCGACGCGCTGACCACCCTCCAAGCCGCCGCCGGCCAGATCTACCTCGCCATCGTCGTCGCGCGCCTCGTCGGCGTGCAGATCGGACAAACCAGCGCCGACCCACTCAAAGATGAACCGTCATGACTTCTCGACTCGCACTGCTCCTGTGCCTGGCCATGCTCGCCGGCTGCGTCAATCACTAGCTCTACAACGCAACGCCTGAGCAGTACCTCCAGACCGTGTCGCTCGATGGCGGCGGAGACATCGCGTACGACCTTGCGATCATCGAGTTCGATGACCAGGGCACGTTCTGGAAGCTCGACCAGCTCGAGGACACGCTGGACCTGATCGAACGCCGTAACGCCGAGACCGAGCGTGGCATCCTCGTGTTGCCGTTCGTACACGGTTGGAAGAACAACGCCGATCCGAATCAGAAGGAAGGCGATCTCGTCGACTTCCGTGAAGAACTTGCCGCGATCGCTGATTTGCTCGCGTCCGGCGACAAAGACTCACCCGACCGAGTGATCGGCGTGTACCTCGGCTGGCGCGGCGCGACCTCGCGCATCCCGCTGCAGCAGCAGACAACGTTCTTCGACCGACGCCGCACCGCCGAGCGCGTCGCGTCGTTGAACATGCGCGAGACGCTCTTCCGCATCCTCATCGCGACCAACGCCAACTCATCGTCCAAGGCGTTCGTCGTCGGGCATTCCATGGGCGGCATCGTCGTCGGCCGCACGCTCCAACCCGATATCACGACGCTCTTGCTTTCGGAAGGCCGCAACGGTATCAGGCTGACGTCGGCGCTGACGGTCTTGATCAACCCGGCACTCGATGCGCTCGCGTCGCACCAGTTCATCGACTTCCTCAAACGTTCGAATGCCCGCGTCGAAGTCCGCCACGCCGACGGTCGTGTCGAGCCGGTCGATCAACCGATCATGGTGTCGATCCAAACCGAGGTCGATACCGCCACGGGCCGGGCTTATCCGGCCGGACGCATCTTCGCGACGCTGTTCAACAACTTTCGCGGCGACCACGCCAAGGGCGCGCCGAGTCGACGCACGCTCGTGACCCGCGCTGAGGGACACGTCCCCTATCTCGTCAGCCACGACGCGTGGATCGAGGACGGCGAGCTTCGGCTCGAGCGTGTGCCGGGCGCGTGGAACGACACACCCTACTGGGTCATCCGCGTTACCAAGGACATCTCCAAGGACCACGGCGACACTCGCAATCCCCGCCTCGGCGAACTCGTCGACCGCATCGCCCGCGGCAACCGGTTGTACGACACCGACGCCGAGCTTTGGATGCGCGTCTCACGAGAGAAGTGAAAAGCGTCGTTTCGTTACCCGCCGCAAAGGACGCCGTCTCAAAGACCAGCAACCCTTCCACCAACGGGATTCGTCGAAGTGGACCTGATCGGGATCGAACCGACAACCCCTGCCTTGCAAAGGCGGTGCTCTCCCAATTGAGCTACAGGCCCGGGGTGCGGCGAGTCTATGCCGGAGCCGCCGGCGGTCGAGTGGGTGACGAGAAGCTTGGGCAAAAAAGAAGCGGGCGACCCTGAGGAGGAGGTAGGTCGCCCGCTTGCGGAGGAGGTCCGGGATGGACACGCCATGGTGCTCGCCCTCGGGCACCTGTGTTTTGGAAAGCGGCCGGCCGAGGAGGAGGAAGCCGGCCGCTTTGCGGAGGAGGTTCGTTGAACCGAAATCCGCGGCACCTTGCGGTGCTCGAGTTTTAGAAGGCCGGAGACTGAGGAGGAGGTATCCCCGGCCTTGCGGAGGAGGTCTTTCAACCTGATGGTCCGCCACCCTTTCGGGCTGATTTTTGGAAGGCGGCCGACCGAGGAGGAGGAAGTCGGCCGCCTTGCGGAGGAGGTCTCTTCGGAGACATTTCTCAAAACACCCGCGGGTCTCGCGGGTGCCCCAACCGCCTTCCCAAACGGCAGGGGATCGTATTTTAGAAAGCCGGGGCTGAGGAGGAGGTACCCCGGCTTTGCGGAGGAGGTTCGCTTGTCGTTCTACTCGCTGAAGTCAGGGTCGCGAGCGAAGAAGGAAAGTCCGGTGAGTGTGAGCATCAGTGCGAACAACGATGTCATCACCGGCAAGATTTCCCATCCGCGTTCCGCAGGTTGCTCGGCGGAGCCGAGCGGAATCGCGTAATGCCCTTTCCAAAGCACAAAACCTGCGATAAGAAGGCTCACGAGGAGCACGCACAGTCGTTTGATTGTTTCGGTGGTCATGGCTGGCGGAGCGGGTCGCCCCGAGTCATGGCCTCCTCGATTACTCCCTGCCGTTCGATCCGTCTTCCGCTGGCAGTTGGCGACGCTCAACTGTTGAGCATTCCGCCGTGGTTTCACTTACGCCGGCCTAGTAGCGATACGTGTGCCACGCGAAAAGAAAACGGTTAACCGCCGCACATTTTTCACTTCGCCTGCCGATTGAACACCAAAATGCCGGTTTGGCGGGCACGGGTTGATTAAATCCTCACAATCCCCGGAGAGGAGTGCCGCGCAGATGAGTAGCATCTGACCAAAGCTCGCCCAGAAAGCGGGCACATGAGAGCGCGCATCCTGCGCATGAAATAAGCACTCGTTCGCCCAGTGATTAGGCAAACGTGTACGTCGACCCCAAATGGGACCGTTCTGAAAATGTTGGCGGTTCGCGTTCGGGATCTCGCTGCGAACGATGTCGCTACGCCAGCCGCTCGGCCGTGAGTCCCGACGGATTCTCCTCCGCCGTGCGAATAGAGTAGCAGCCGCGACACCGGGAGGCGATGGCGCATCCGTAATTTCACTGAAACCGAACGCAAGCAGCTCGGCCGGGAATAGCGGTTGCGACGATCGGCGGGGTTGTCGATAAGGCGGGGGTGTCCCGACTCCTACCCCTCGCCGCCGTGCCGATGGTCATCTGGAGTGCGCTCGCACTCCAGCCGGCCTCGGCCAACCCCGCCGAACCGGTCCGCCTGCGCCTGACGACCGATATCGTCAACCCCGAACCGCAGCGGTTCGGCATGAACGTCGATCCGGGCGGATATGCGGCGTGGAATCAGGCCGCCGCCCTGCTCAACAACCTCACCGCCGATCCGGGATTCGAGCCGACCGTGCTTCGGTACAGCGGCACCGCGACTGGCGGCGACGAAACCCGCCTGATCAACGACGCGGGTCCGAGTACCACCGTCTGGAAGACGATCGGCACCGGCTTCCTCGACGGGGCCGACGTCCGCGTCTACCGATTCACCGACGATGCCGGCTGCGAGCTGGTCCGCACCGGGACCGTGGCCGAGTACCTCGCCGACGAGTCGGGCGAACGGGCGATCGTCTTCACCGAACCGGGGCCTCCCGTCCGCAAAGGCGACCTGTACTTTGTTTCGACCTCGGCGACGAACCCGCCATGGGACAAGCTGCATCCGCGGATGAAGCACCTCACCCCGGCAAGCCGCGACACTTGGAAGCCGTTCGGGCATGGCACCGTCACCCGAGACGACACCACCGCCGCACCCGAGTTCGGCGGCCAATCCTCGCTGAAAATCACGACCGACCTTCGGCGACAGGCGGGTGTGTCCCAGTTCGCGTTCGGCAACCCCAACACGGTCTTTAACGCCCCCACCGCCGGGAAGACTTACCGCGTCGAGGTCTGGCTCAAACAGACCGGCATCCCCGGCGGCCGAGTCAGTTACCGCAACACCCAGGAATACCGCGGCATCAACCACACCTGGACCGACGTCACGGATCAGTGGCAGAAGTTCAGCTTCGACTTCGTCGCCCCGCCGGCCGACCCGACCTCGCCGGTGTCGGAGCATTACCTCTTCTTCGAAGGCCCCGGCACACTCTGGGCGGACAACCTGCTTTTTTATGACGTATCCAACGAACCGATGGCGCTGCGGCCGGACCTGGTCGAGCAGATCACCGCATTCAAGCCCGGCACGCTGCGGATCTGGTCGGGGCATACGAACACCAAGTGGGGCACGAGCCTCGACGGCTGGCTGAGCGATGACCGCGAAGTGCCGCGGCTCTGGGGGACCGACAACGGGCCGAGTGCCGGGCACACCGTCAACCTCCCGGCCGGGCTGCGGCTGTGCGAGCAGACCGGTGCCGATCCGTGGCTCGTCGTGTCGCCGTCGTTTTCCGAGGCGGAATGGTCCGGGCTGATGGAGTATCTCGCCGGGCCGGCCGATCGTGGCTACGGCAAGCTCCGCGCCGAGCACGGACGAACCGAACCGTGGACCAACGCGTTCGACACGATTTACCTTGAGATGGGCAACGAGACGTGGAACTCGCTGTTCCGGCCGTGGACGTTCATTGGCAACGGGAAGAAGTACGGGCAGTTCTCGCAGCATATGTTTGAAACGGCCCGCCGGTCACCGGCGTATCCGGGCAACGGCAAGATCACGTTCACGCTCGGTGGCTTTTTCATTCAGGCCAACGAATACGGCTACGGCGCCGCTGCCGTCAAAGCCGCCCCGGCGGCGGACGTCGTCGGCATCACCGCTTATGCCGGCGGATGGGAATCCAAGGTCAAACTCGGCGGCGATACCGTTAACCCCGATGGGTACCGCGAAGCCCTGGAGTTCCCCGTCCGCTCGTTGCTGCCGATCTTTGAGAAGCACGCCCAGACCCACGCGGACCTCGCCGGACGCGGCGTCGAATACGAGCTGGCCATTTATGAAGGCGGGCCCGGATACGCATTGCCGAGCGCGGAAAAACCGTTCAACCCGATCCAGGAGGCGTACGGCAAATCGGTCGCAGCCGCGACGATGAACCTCGACGCGTTCTGCGCCGCTGCGGCATACGGCGTCGGGCCGTCGGCGTTCTTCCAACTCCGCACCGGCCCGAACTGGTCCACACACCGACAAGCCGACGACGGCACGCTGATCCCCCATGTCAGTTGGCTCGCGATGGAGATGGTCAACAACCACGCCATCACCGATGATGCCGTCATGCTCGCGGTCGTGCCCGAATCGCTGCCGACGGTCCACACCAAATCGTTCAACGGCTTCGAGTTTCACGGCAACAAGATCGACCGCCGCGAGAACGTACCGCTCGTCTCGGCGTACGGCTGGCGTGACGGGGATCAGTTTGCGGTTCTCGTGCTTAGCCGACGTATCGACATGGCAACCCCCGTGGAGATCTCGCTCCCCGGCACGGCCGACACCGCCATCGTTCACCAAATCGAGGCCGACCCTTCCTCGACGAACAACAACGGATACGACGTGAAACCGACCAGCCGCCAGTTCTCCGTCAACGATGACGTGCTCGCAATGTCGATCGCGCCGGGCGGTGCTTATCTCATTGTCATGGGCATCGCCGACGTTCCCGAGGGAGAGTCGGTTGGAATCGAAACGCTCGACTGGCTCGACGGCCGATAGCGGAGGCGAAGGGATTCGAACCCTTGGTGACGCGGGGCGCCACGGCGGTTTTCAAGACCGCTGCATTCAACCACTCTGCCACACCTCCGTGACGGGGTGATCGTAGGCCGGTCTCAAACCGCCGACGGGTCGGTCGGTAGCTCGCCGCTGAGCAGCAACTCCATCACGTCGAGCATTTGATCGGCGTCGACGGGCTTGAGAAACAGCGGCGGCAGGTTGGGGCTGGCAAGGTTGGCCATGCGGTCTTGGATCTCGTCGGCGGCCAATCCACTGAGCAGCACCACCGGTAGGCCGCGCCGATGTTCGGCAACGTAGTCCAACACAGCGAACCCATCGGTTCCTGGCATCTGCAGATCGAGCACCAGACCGTCGACCGACTCTTGCTTGAGCAGCTCGATCGCCTCGGAGCCGTTGGCGGCCTGGAGGGAGCGATACCCCCGCCGCCGCATCAGCTCGGCCAGCCCGTTGCGTGTCGCGACGGCATCGTCTGCGATCAGCAGGCGTGGGCGTTTCGTGCCAGGGGCGACGGGCTGCATGGGTGGTGAAGATAACAGAGTCACGGTGCCCGCGAATCTGCAAAAGTGCGGCCAATCACGCCTCGACGCCGATTTCTTGATCGAAACGCCGGCCCGGCTATCGTGTACTCACAACCAAGCCGCTTCGGCGCGAACTTATCGAGAGTGGTGGAGGGCGCGGGCCCGTCGAAACCACGGCAACCACCGACCACGCACCGCGTGACCGGAAGGGTGCCAAGCCCCGCCTGCTGGGAGGCCAGCAGGGTGGATAAGGGACGCAGAGCAAACGATCGAGCCGCCCCGGCTCGACCGACCTTGCCCAACGACCCCCTTGTCCGACAAGACGAGGGTTTTCTTTTATCCGGATCGTTCGCACCGCCGCGGCGTATCAAACGCCATGAGCCAAGCGCCCTCCCACTTCGTCAAAGGTCTCAAGTGCCGCGAGTGCGGTCACCAGATCCCCGCCGCGCCCGTTCACGTCTGCACGCAATGCTTCGGCCCCTACGAAGTCGAGTACGACTACGACGCAATGCGTGGCCAGGTCACGCGCGAGAGCATCGAATCCGGGCCGCAGTCGCTTTGGCGGTATCGCCAGCTGTTGCCGGTCGAGGGCGAGCCGCGTTGCGGCATCCACTCGGGTTTCACACCGCTCAAGCGGGCCGACCGTCTCGCGGCCGAGCTGGGCTGCCGTGAGTTGTACATCAAGGACGACTCCTGCAACTACCCGACGTACTCGTACAAGGAGCGCGTCGTGTCGGTGGCGATCACCAAGGCCGTCGAGTTCGGCTTCGACACCGTCGGCTGCGCGTCCACCGGCAACCTCGCCAACTCCGTCGCGTCCCACGCCGCCCAGGCCGGGCTTAACTGCTACGTCATGATCCCCCACGACCTGGAGCAGGGGAAGGTCGTCGCGTCGCTGGTCTTCGGTCCCAAGGTCGTGCCGATCAAGGGCAACTACGACGACGTCAACCGCCTTTGCACCGAGATCGCCGACAAATACGGCTGGGCGATCGTCAACGTCAACCTGCGCCCGTTCTACACCGAAGGCGCTAAGACGCACGGCTTCGAGATCGCCGAGCAGCTCGGCTGGCGGCTCCCGCAGCACACCATCCTCCCCACCGCCGGCGGCACGATCCTGCCCAAAGTTCACAAGGCCTACGCCGAACTCGAAAAGCTTGGCCTCGTCGACGTCCCCGAAGGCGGCGCGAAGTTTTACTCGGCCCAAGCCGCCGGCTGCAACCCGGTCGTCACCTCGCTCCGCGCCGGCAACGACATCATCAAGCCGCAGAAGCCCCATACGCTCGCCAAGTCCATCGCCATCGGCAACCCCGCCGACGGCTACTACGTCTACCACGCCGTGAAAGACTCCGGCGGCGCCGGCATGGACGCGACCGATGCCGAGATCGTCGACGCGATCAAACTCCTGGGCCGGACCGAAGGCATCTTCACCGAACCCGCCGGCGGCACCACCCTCGCCGCCGCCGTCAAGCTCATCCAGAACGGCACCATCGACAAGGACGAGTCCATCGTCGTCTGCGTCACCGGCAACGGGCTCAAAACCATCGAAGCCGTCGCCGACAAGCTCGACCGCCCCGCCTCCATCGAAGCCAAGCTCGACGCCTTTGACGCTTACGTCGATGAGCACGGCGGCCCCGACTCGCTGAACCAAACCGCGGCCCGCGTGTCCAACGCCCAAGAGGCTCTCACGGCCGTGTGAGGGTGTAAGATGTCGGCGAGCCGAGGAGATACCGAACCATGCGCTTACACGTCCTAACCGTCATGTTGATGCTTGCCCTGTCCGCTGGTGCCGCATCCGCGACGCCCGCGATTGACGACGAGGCCAAGGCTGCGATTCAGGAAGCGGTCGGCGAGTTGCAGGAGCGTTACATCAAGGCCCGCACCGCCGGTGAACTCGGACCGGAACGGGCCAACTTCTTCAAGACAAGCGGCAAGAAGTACGACAGGCACCTCACCCCCGAGATCGTCGTGCTCGCGCTCAACGAGCGGATTCACACCGAGCCGTCGGTCGACGCCTATATCAAATGGGAACTCGTCGCGAGCCTCGACACCATCCCCGACGAGCTCGTCCCGTCGGCGGTGCAGGCGTACTACAACGCCCCCTTGCCCGAGCCCCAACCGGGCATGGAAATGCAGGATCAGATGCGTCTCCAGCAAGCCCTTCAGGGTGCCAGGCAAAACCAGTTACCACGGATCCGCTCGCAATGGCAGCAGGAACTCAAGACACGCACTTCGGGCAATCACGTCATCTTCGGCTATCGCAACGCCCTGCGCGAGCGGCTGCCGGTCGGCCCGCAGTCCATTCAGGCCGCGCTTCAGGATGCCTACCAGCGTGCCGAGGCGGGACACAATCCCAAACCGGTCGTCGACAAGATCATCAGCAACGCGCGTAGCTGGGCGATCGACGCACCGCCGGCACAGGTTCGGGCCGTCGCCGAAATGATGGCCGATGCCGCCGGCCATAAAGGACCCCGCGTGTTCACCGGCCTCGAGTGGGACGACGGTGCCCGGGCCATCAAGTTCGTCCCTCACCGGTTTCAGCTCGACGAAGAGCTACGCATCGTCGCCGAAGAGATCGTTGCCATGAACCAGGGCGGCGGCCTCCAACTCAAGTAATCAACCCACCGATCCATGCCCAAAGTTCGCATCCCCTCTCCGCTGCGCCAGTACACCGATGGTGCCGATGTCATCGAAATCAACGGCACCACCGTTGGCGAAGTGTTGACCACACTCACTTCCAACGCCTCGGGCATCGAAACCCGACTCTTCAAGCAAGTTCCCACCGCCGAGTCCGAAGGCCAGCTCAACCGCTTCGTCAACATCTACGTCAACGACGAGGACATCCGCTTCATGGACGATCTCAAAACACCCGTGAAGGACAGCGACGAAGTCAGCATCGTCCCCGCGATCGCGGGGGGAGCGGAGTAGACGCTAGGGGTTAGGAACTAGGCGCTAGGGCTTGCCACGCACATCGCTGACAGGCGCTAGCGACTAGCCACCAGCGCCTAGCGCCTTCCCCTACCCCTCGATCACCGTCTTCTCGATCGGGTCAACCTGCACGCCTTCGCTCCGAAGAAACTCGATCGCCCCGGCAACGCGCTGCGTCTCTCCCTTGAGCAGCATCGCCATGATGCCGATGTGTGCCTGCACGCTCGCTTGGCGGATGTCGAAAACCACGTCGGAGAACTCCCGGCTCATCCGCCAAATCAACGGCCGCTCCACCGCCGCCTGATCCGGAAACGTCAACCAAACCCGCCGCTCGATCTCACCGTTGGCCATGAGCCCATCATAACCCGCCGAGGGTCCCAGCGAGCCGCTGACGCGAGCGGGCATGTTTGGCCAAGTCACTCACGGCAGAACCGTCGGTTCGGTGAAGAAAGTCAATGGCCCGATACGCACCAACTATCTCGCTGCCGTCGAGCAAAGGTAACAGCCTCAGTGTACGATCCCCGGGATCGCCATAGACTCTGCCCGCATGGCTGTTTCATCGAACGAACGACGCGTGGCGGTGACAGGGGTTGGTGTGGCTTCGCCGCTCGGGCTTGGGGCTGGCGACTTTTGGGCCGCCCTCACCGCTGGCACGATCGCCGTCACGAAGAATGAGCGTTTCGATGCCTCCGGCTTTCCGTGCCAGCTCGCCGCGACGACGCCGCCGTTCAAGGTCAACCAGTACGTGCCCAAACACTACCGCAAGGCCGCGAAGGTCATGGCGCGGGACATCGAGTTGGCCGTGGTCGCGGCCGACGATGCGGTGCGTTCGGCGGGACTCGAAACCAGCGGCGTCACGGACAACCCCACCATCAACCCCGAACGCTTCGGCTGCAACATCGGCGCGGGCCTGATCAATGCCGACCTCGAGGAACTCGCGGTCGCAATGGACACCGCCCGATCCGATGCCGACCCGAACAAGCTCGACCTGAGCAAGTGGGGCGCCGACGGCATGACCAAGCTCACGCCGCTCTGGCTGCTCAAGTACCTGCCGAACATGCTGGCGTGCCACGTGACGATCATCCACGGGCTGATGGGGCCGAGCAACACGATCACCTGCGCGGACGCGAGCAGCCATCTCGCCATCGGCGAGGCATATCGCACGATCCAACGCGGCGACGCGGACGTTTGCATCTGCGGCGGTGCCGAGTCGAAGGTCAATCCGATGGGCACGACCCGACACACCCTGCTCGGCCGGCTCAACGCCGAGAGCAACGATGATCCGGCCAACGCCGTGCGCCCGTTCGCCCAGGACGCCAAAGGCAGTGTCCACGGCGAGGGCGGTGGCTTGCTGATCCTTGAAGAACTCGAAGCGGCCAAAACGCGTGGCGCGACGATCTACGCCGAAGTCGTCGGCTTCGGCGCGAGCCAGGACGCGACCGGCTTGGTTGACGCCGATCCGGAGGGACGGGCGTACGGCAACGCGGTGGCCAACGCGCTGCGTGAAGCCGAAGCCGCCCCGGGCGACGTGGACGTGATCGTTCCGCACGGTGTCGGCTACGCACCGGCTGACGCGTCGGAGTTGGCGGGTCTCCGCCGTGCGTTCAGCGATGATCTCGGCAAGCCGGCGTTTTGTCCGATCAAAGGGCAAACCGGCGCCCTCGCCGCCGGTAGCGGCCAGGACGCCGCCACCGCCGTTCTCGCGCTCCACCACCAAACCGCCCCGCCCGCGATCAACTGCGACCGCGCCGGCCTGAACACGTCCAACGACGCCCGCCCGATGGACGCCAAGATCGCGCTCACCAGCGTCGCCAGCCTCGGCGGGCAGAACGCGGCACTGGTGTTCCGCAAGGCATAACGATCCTCCCTAACCTCGAAACTCATGCATCGCGTCGTCATTACCGGAATGGGCTGGATCACGCCGCTCGGGCACGATCTGGAGAGTGTCTGGCATCAGTTGCTCTCGGGCGGGTCGGGGATCGCGCGCACGACACTCTTCGAAGCCGACACGTTCCCGACGCAGATCTCGGCCGAAGTGAAGAACTTCGACCTCGCGGACCATCTGCCCGAACATGCCGAGCACGCCGGTGCCGGGCGAAACACGCGGTTTGCACTGGCCGCATGCAAGCAGGCGTGGACGCAAGCCAATTTTAACGGCGACCTGAACAACGACCGCGTGGGCATGTACTTCGCCAGCGGCGAAGGGTCGCTCGATTTCGGCCCCTATTCGACAGCCGTGCTCACCGGGTACGACACCGAAGCCCGGGAACTCGACATGGCCAAGTGGGCCGACGTCGCGTTTGTGGCCATGAGCGCCATGCGCGAGATCGAGCAGGAACCGAACCTGCCGCTGGCACACCTGGCCAAGCTCACCGGCGCGTCCGGTCCGGCGTTCAACTGCCTCACTGCCTGTGCCGCCTCGACCCAAGCGATCGGCGAGGCGACCGAAATCCTGCGCCGCGGAGACGCCGACGTGATGATCTCGGGCGGTGCTCACTCCATGATCCACCCGCTGGGCGTGACCGGCTTCAATCGGCTGACCGCCCTCTCGGAGAAGAACGAAAACCCGCCGGCCGCGAGCCGACCGTTCTCCGCCGACCGGGGCGGCTTCGTGCTGGGCGAAGGCGCGGGCGTGGTCATTCTCGAAACCCTCGAGCACGCCCAGGCCCGTGGCGCGACGATCCTCGCCGAGGTCGTCGGCTACGGCAGCACCGCCGACGCCTACCGCATCACCGACCAGCACCCCGACGGCACCGGCGCGGTCATCGCCATGCGCGAGGCCCTCACCGACGCGGACCTCCGGCCGACCGACGTCCGCTACATCAATGCCCATGGCACCGGCACCCGCGAGAACGACGGCAACGAAACCCGTGCGATCAAGCAAGTCTTCGGCGACGACGCGTACAACATCCCGGTCAGCAGCATCAAGAGCATGATGGGCCACCTCATCGCCGCCGCCGGCGCGGTCGAGTTGATCACCTGTGTCCTGGCGATGCGCGACGGCAAGCTCCCGCCCACGGCCAACCTCGACGCCGACGATCCCGAGTGCGACCTCGACTACGTGCCCAACGAGGCCCGTGCCGCCGACGTTCCCGTCGCCATGAGCACCGGCTTCGGCTTCGGTGGCCAGAACGACGCGGTCGTCATCCGCCGATTCACCGACTGATCACGCCGACGACGCCCGCGCGGCTGTCAGCAACGCATCGGCCACCCCGAACGGCGGCACGGTCACCGACGACGCCGATGACGTCCAGCCGTCCGTCGGCATGATTCCGGCTTCGACCGCCGCATGGGTGACGTTCACCAACAGCAACAACCGACGCGACGCGTCGAGGATGTGCTCGGTCATGTGAACGCCGAGCGAAATGCACGAGGCACGCTTTTGCGTTTGCCGACCGTTGGCGAACTGCTGGTAGAACGGCAACCCGGCGTCGATGCCGTCCGGCGTGGTCGCGAGATGCTTCTCGGCCGGCCAGGTCAGGAACCATGCCTCGCCCCGCCCGACACGGTTGCTCGTCAGCACCGGATTTCCGTCAGGCTCGGCAGCATGTACCTCGGCGGACTCCACCGAAAGGTCGAGCCGCACGTCACTCGCCAACGGTTGCGCGTCGGTTCGCGGATAGCGGCGGTGCAGGTGCAGGCCGAAGAGCGTGTCGAGGTCCGGCACGTGGGCATCGTCGAGCGTGACCAACAGCCGCCCGCCCGCCTCGACGTAGGCGTGAAGTTTCGCGGCCAAGCTCGCCGTGATCGCCATCAGCCCGGCAACTGACGGCACGATCAGAGCAGGCACCTCGACCGGATCGGGGAGCACTTCCGGTCCCTCCGGGAGCGCCGCCCCGGCGTGCATGAACCGCACGTCCAGCCCGGACTGCTTGGCCAGCACGAACGCTCCGAACGCCGCGGCCCAGTTGTCCTGGCCGGGTGTGAGCAGCACCGCCGCGTCGACGACGCGCGGCGGAAGTGCGTCGATGCCGTGGCGCGTGAGGATGTCGTCGACCTTGATGCGAACCTGGCCGAGCGCGTCGAGCACCGGCTTCGACGAACCGTCGCGGCGGACCATGCCGAGCCGACGCTCGACGGCCACCCACTCGTACGGCGGATGAACGAGCGCCTCCTGATCGAACGCACACCACCACAACGACGCCCGCCCGCCATGGGCCCAGAGCGTGAAGGTGCTCGCCCGGAAGAAGTCGGCCGAGCGGTCGTCGTCGAGCACGGTCGGGCCCATGCTGCCGATCTCCTCGGCGAACGCGGGCTTGCCCGAAAGGTCGGCGTACAGCGTCGTCTCGGCCGCGGCATGGAGGATCGGGCCGGCCGTGTCGGTCGGGTTGTTCCCAACGTGCGGCACCCAGAACGGATACGGGTGTGTCGTGAGCACGTCCGTCAGCTCGCCCTGGTCCTGAATACGCCAAACGTCAGGCTCGGCGACCTTGAGCGAGTGCATGCCGCTGACCAACGGACGCCCCGGATCGGCCGACCGGATCGCACCGGCCACGGCGGCGGTCCAGGCGTAGGCCTCGTCACGACTGCGGGCCGCGCCCATCTCGTTGCACTCGTTGCCCAGGTCCCACGCGGCAATGCCCGGCTCGTCGATGAGGCGCTCGACCAACCCTCGCGCGAGCCGCACTTGCCAACGCACCGAGATCGTGTCGGTGATCGGGTCCAACCCAACGAGCCCGGGCGGCACGAACAACCGGCCGCTCATCCAGCCCGTCACCAAGCCCACGACCAACTTGATCTCGCACTCGGCGGCGATCCGGCACAGCGCGCGGAATCGCTCGACCATGACCTCGTCGATCCCGTCGCGATTGGGCAACGGCACGCCGTCGGCAAACGAGAACCCGACCGGTACGTTGTTTTGCTTGAACAAACGATGGATCGGCTGAAAGTCCGGCCAGAGCGGGAAGACACGCAGCACGTCCATCCCTGCGGCCGCGAGTTTGCGCAGATCCTCGCGGACGACCTGCTCGCGCCAGTCCGACCACATCGCGGTCCCGGCGTGACTGGCCCAGTAGTTGGCCCCGAGCGACAATCGGCCCTCGGGGAACAGCGTGGCACGTTGTTGGTTCATCGTGTTACTCGCCCAACTCGATCGAGAACGGCGTGACCGGTTCGTCGGCGGCATTGACCAAGTTCACCTTCGGATCCGGGCGATAGGCGTAGCGGACGATGGTGGGCGCCTCGACACCCTCGGCGCGAACGAGGACGGTGTCGGGGCCGGCGATCTCGGCGGTGGCGATGTGGCCCTTCCCGGTATCGTCGACAAGAACGAATGCGAGAATGTCCTTGTTGCCGCGAACCTTGAGCCCGTCACCGACATTCTCGAACGTCACGCGAACCGCCCCGTCGGACTCGACCGTGGCCGAGACCGGCAACGGGCTGCCTGCCTGGATGTCCTGGCCGTACACGTCACGCAACGCGAGAAAAGCCAAGCGTTCGCCGACTTTCTTCTTCTTTCGTGGGTGGATGTCCTTGGAGTCACCCACGTCGATGGTCACGACCATGTCGATGCCATCGTCGGGTCGGGCGACGTAGAGACGTTGCATTTCGCGGAACCGACGCCAAGTGTCTTCGTTGCCGTTGTCGAAGTTGGGCAGTTGCACGAAGTAGACCGGCAACTCGTCGTCGCCGAACTGATCCCGCCACGCGGCGACGAGCATGTCGAAGAGCGTGGCATAGTCATCGGGCATCCACGCGTCGGACTCGCCCTGGTACCACAGGACGCCACGAATGGGGAGATTGCCCAGCGGGTGAATCATCCCGTTGTAGAGGTGCGAGAGCTTGTGCTGAGGTCCACCGCCGTTGGGGCGTGGGCGCTGGCCCTTCTGACCGTTGGCGCGGTAATCGGCCAGGCGTCGCTCGAAGTCGGCAACCTGTTCGTCGCTGCGTTGGGCGAGCACCTCGTGCAAACGATGGCCGCGCAGCGAATCCTCGGGCACCCAGGCTCGAATCTTGGAACCTCCCCATGAGGCGTCGATCAGCCCGATCGGTCGGCCCGTTTCCATGTGCAAGCGCCGGCCAAAGAAGTGCCCCACCGCCGAGAAGTCTTTCACGGTGTCCGGCCCGGCGAGCTCCCACGACACGTCGACCTCGTCGGCCGGTGCGTCGACCGAGTTGTTGGGCATCGTGAGGAAACGGATGTTCGGGTTGGCCTTCTCGCGGACGGCCCAACGGGCGCTGTCGCTGTTTTTCACAGGCCAGGCCATGTTCGATTGGCCCGAGCAAAGCCACACATCGCCGGCGACGACATCGGTGAGCGTGATGGTGTCCGAGCCGGCGACGACCAACTCATAAGGCCCGACTTCCGAGACGGCGGGCAGTTCGACCTCCCAGTACCCGTCGGCATCGGCCGTTGTGATCGCTTCGTGACCGGCGAAGGTCACGATCACCTCCGTGCCGGCCGTGTCCCCGCCCCAGACCCGCACGGGCAACTCCGCCTGTATCACCATGTGATCCGAGAACGGGCTGCCGATCGACGTACCTGCTTCGGCGACGCGAGAGCCGACTGCGAGGAGAGAGCACGCAAGAAGCGCACCGATCAGCCGGTGCGTGAAGCGAGGATTGTGGTTCCACATGCGCGGAAGCATACACAATGGCTACCCGATCGCCACATCCGAAAATCAGCGAATTTGACTAACACAAACATTTGTGCATGATGTGCCAAATGGCGTCGAGCTGCGCCTCCACGCCAACAGCAGCTGTTCCAACCCTACCCACCGATGCCATTTTCACGACTTAAGCCCGGCCTTGTCGCCGCTGCCGTTCTTGCTGTTGCTGTCACCGGACAAGCCGACGCGGAGACGCCGGATCCACTCCCCAACGCCTGGCTCAACATCCATGGCGTCGGCTGGGACGGCCCGGACGACGACCCAGGCCCGATCCTCCGCCTCGCCCGCGGCTTGGGCTACCGCTACAACTACCACGGCGAGAAGTACGATCACTACGAAGGCCCACACCGCGCGGACCTGTTTTTCTATTACAACGACCCGCACAAACAGATTCAAACGTCGGTCGAGGACGATTTCACGGAGGAAGAGTTGGCCGCTGCCCGTGAAGTGGCGCCGTACACGATGCGGCTACACCCCATGATTCCTCGGGCGATCGACGAGCCCGAGTTCGAGCGTCTGGCCAAAGCAGCCCCCCGGGTCTACGAGGCGTACAAGAACAAGCTTGAAGCCACCAAGTCCTGGGCCAACACCGATCAGCCATTCCCCCACAACCTCGCGCAACTGCAGATTTGGGGCGACCGCGACGCGACCCGCTGGGAACCCTGCCCGGACTACCAGCGTGACGAGGTGATCGACGAACACGTCGCGGCCATCGTCGCCCACGTCAAGGCTCAGGAACGCCCCGCCGACGCTTACCTGTTCAAGGGCGTGGTCTTCGACGTGCCGGAGATTTGGAAGGAGTTCAACTGGGCATCGCACCGTGGCCTGCCCGGCACACCCGACGAAGCCCGCACCGCAGTCGCGCGTCCCGGCGTCGAGTACGACTACGCCACGTTGCAGGAAGGTTGGTACCACTTCCTCGACCGCCTGCACGATGCGCTCGAAGACGAGTTCCCGCAGCGCGACACCAAGATCGTTCACGAGCCCGCCGCGATCTGGGCGGACTGGGGCCAATACATCGCCGACATCCCTTACGAGTCGGTCACCGAGGAGATGATGGACGGCATCCGTGGTGACGCGATGGTCGGCGAAAAGCCGACGCTCGAGTTCCTCACGCAGCAAGAACTTGCCGAAGACGGCTGGCCGGTGAGCCTGCTGGGCAACGTCACCGGCGACCTTTTCCCGAAGAACCCCAGCTTCACGCTCCAACTCGTCGTCTTCGGGGAGTGCGCGGCACGGGGCAGCAACTTCTTCGCCTACGGCACGTTCGCCCGGGAGTTCGAGCGTTTGCCGCACACCTACGGCGTCGACCTCAACCTGCTCCGCATCGTCGCCGGCTGGGAGAACTCGAACGCCACACCCGTAGACGCTCGGCTGTGGGACTATGAAAACCGCGTCTACCTCAGCCCCACCGCCGTCGCCGACGAGCAATCCCTCGCCGCCGTCAACCCATACACCGGCGAGATCCAAGGCACGCTCCGCTCGGCTGACGCCGCGATCAAGCTGGCCGACGGCGTGTCTCCGACCGGCAACCTGCGTGGTGTCAACGCATTCTTCGAGCCGGTCGATGGTGAACCGCCGGTCGTGATCGAAGACGGCCTGATCAAGCCCAAACCCGGCGTCAAGCTGCCGCTCGGCTTCCGTCTGCAACTCGACCAGGCCGCCGCCGATGGCGTGTACTTCTCCCACCCCGAGCACGAGGCGCTTGTCCATCGGCCGCAGAAAGTCCCCTACATCCTCCGCGAAGTACACAACACGGACTTCGAGCTCGGCCCCGAAGGCTGGTACACCGGCGACGGCCGCGACGTCCGCGTCGTTGCCGAGAGCGATGTCGTCCGCAGCGGCGAACTCTCGGGCAAGCTGATCGCACGCACCAAAGCCTGGCACAGCTTCACGCAACGTATCCCGGACGTGCTGAACATCCACGGCCCGGGCACCTACCGCATCACCGGCTATGTCCGGCAGTCTGCAGGCTCGGACTTCGAGGTTGACAGTTCGATTCACGTCATGGTCCGCACCGCTGCCGAGGGCACCAACACGTTCTCCTCGTCGCCCGTCCGGCTCAAACCCGGCGAGTGGGTCAAAGTCTCGGCCGAGTTGGACATCAACTTCACCGGCACCGCCGGCGCCGCGAGTGTCGGCTTCCGCATCGATCACCCGACGATGCCCTACTTCCTCGACGACGTGACGTTCGACAAGATCGACTGAAGTGCCGCCAAAACAACGCGACCAATACGAAACGAGAACGATGCTCACACACTACCGACACGCCACCGTTGCCCGCCTCAAGTGTCTTGCGCTTGGGGTGGGCTTGGCCTTGACTGTGACATGCCCGGCGATGGCCCAACCCGATGAACGGCCGATGGGGTGGCTGAACATCCACGGCATCGGCTGGGACGGGCCGCAGGACGAGCCGGGGCCGCAGCTTCGGCTGGCCCGCGGGCTGGGGTACCGCTACGCCTACCACGGCCAGAAGCACGACACCTACGAAGGCCCACACCGGGCCGACCTGTTCTTCTACTACAACGACCCGCACAAACACATCCAGCACCTGGTCGACGGCGCGTTCAGCGACGCCGAGTTGGCGGCGGCCAAGGAAGCGGCACCCTACATCACGGGCCGGCACCCGATGCTGCCGCGGGCGATCGACGAGCGAGAGTTCCGGGCGCTCGAGCAGGCGGCGCCGCGGGTCTATGAAGCCTACAAGGACAAGTTCGAGGCGACCAAGTCCTGGGCGAACACCGACCGGCCGTTCCCGCACAACCTGGCGCAGCTGCAGACCTGGGGCGACGGCGTGCCCAACCGCTGGGAGCCGTGCCCGGACTACCAGCAGGACGCGGTGATCGACGACCACGTCGCGACGATCGTCGCGCACGTGCGGGCCCAGGAGCGGCCGGAGCAGAACTACCTATTCAAGGGCGTGGCCTTCGACGTGCCCGACATCTGGAACGAGTTCAACTGGTCGTCGAACCGCAAGCTGCCCGGCACGCCGGACACGGAGCGCACTGCGGTGGCTCGGCCGGGCATGGCGTACGACTACGCCACGTTGCAGGAGGGGTGGTACCACTTCCTCGGCCGGCTGCACAACGAACTCGAAGCCGAGTTCCCCGACCGCGACATCAAGATCGTGCACGAGCCCGCGGCGCTGTGGTCGGATTGGGGCCAGCACATCGCCGACATCCGGCACCCGTCGGTGACGTCCGACCTTTTGGGCGGCATCCGCGGCGACGCGATGGTCGGCGAGAAGCCCACGCTCGAATTCCTCAGCCAGAAAGAGCTGGCCGACGACGGCTGGCCGCTGAACCTGCTGGGCAACGTCACCGCCGACGCGTTCCCCAAGAACCCCAGCTTTCCGGTACAGCTGGTGATCTTCGGCGAGTGCGCCACGCGGGGCAGCAACTTCTTCTCTTACGGCACGTTCGCCCGGGAGTTCCGCCGCAACCCGCACACCTATAGCAACGACCTCAAGCTCATCCGCATTGTCGCCGGCTGGGAAAACTCGCACGTCACGCCGGTAGAGGACCGGCTCTGGGACTACGACAACCGCGTGTACCTGAGTCCCACCGCCGTGGCCGACGAGCAATCCCTCGCCGCCGTGAACCCATACACCGGCGAGATCCTGGGCGTGATCCGCGACGCCGACGCGGTGATCCACCTCGGCACGCAGGTCGAGGGCATAGGGATCCTGGGCGTGAACCAGTTTTTTGAGTCGACGCAACAGGCGCGGCCAGTGGTGCTGGAAGACGGTGTGATCCGCGTTCGAGACGGTGCTAAGTTGCCCGCCGCGTTCCGGCTGCAGATCGAGCAGCCGCCGGCCGATGGCGTGTACTTCTCACACCCCCGCGAGGACGAGTTGGTGCATCGACCGCAGGAGGTGCCGTACATCCTGCGGGAGGTGCACAACGCCGACTTCGAGTTGGGGGCCGAGGGCTGGTACACCGGCGACGGCGGGCGGGTGCGGGTCGTGCCTTCGACGGACGTAAAGCGTTCCGGGGCGATGGCCGGCAAGCTCATCGAACGCCAGCAGCGCTGGCATAGCTTCACCCAGCGCGTGCCCGACGTGTTCAACATCAACGGCCCGGGCAAGTACCGCGTGACCGGCTGGGTCCGCCTCGAGCAGGGGACCGGCCGGTCGAACATCCACCTGATCGTCGCCACCGCCGGCGGTCGCAACGTCTACTCGTCCGACCCGGTCCACGTCGGCTCGGGGCAGTGGAACAAGGTGGAAGCCGAGTTCGACATCCCGTTCGACGATACCGTCACCGTCGGCAATATCAGCTTCCGCATCAACGACAAAACCACCTCGTACTACCTCGACGATGTCAGCCTTGAAAAGGTGGACTGACGTCGACTCCTCTCGCGTAACCCCCGGACCAAACCCGTCATGAAGTATGCCCTGCATCATTCACGTTCGCTCTGCCGTCTCGCCCGCAGGATCGTCTTCGCCACCGCCTTGCTATTGAGCGGCACGGCCCCTGCCCTGGCCGAGCCCGTGGAGCCGATCACGATCCGCCCCAATGTCGTACTCGTCGTTGTCGACGATCTAAACCACGACTTGGGCTTTTCTGGTGCCGACGTGGAGACACCCAACTTCGACCGCCTAGCGGAGATGGGTCTGGTTTTCACCAATGCACACACCAACGCACCGGTCTGCAACCCTTCGCGGACCAGTTTCCTGCTTGGCCAACTTCCGCCGACCACCGGTATTCAGGACAACAACACCTACTTCCGGGAGGTTCCGCATCTGCGTGATGCGGTGACACTGCCTCAACATTTCCGAGAAAACGGCTACCACACCGTGGGCGCGGGCAAGATCTTCCATCACGGCTGGCGACCCAACAGCAATCAGAACCGCTTCCTCGACCGCCGGGCGTCGTGGGATCAATACGCCCAAATCAGGCACGGCACGCCTTGGCCCCAGCCGCGGCCCAACAACTGGCACAAGGGTCAAGTCCGCACATGGTGGGGCAAGTCGTTCTGGTGGAAGGCCATGGACTTCGAGGACGTCGAGACCGGCGACTGGAAGAACGCCACGCGTATCGCCGAGCACCTTGAATCACCCCACGCCGACAAGCCGATGTTCCTCGCCTGCGGCATCTTCCGTCCGCACGTTCCGTTCGTCGCGTCACAAAAGTACTTCGACCTCTACGACCTGCCCGACACGCCGACCGAATCGCTCGCCGGCTATCTTGAAAACGACACGGATGATTTGCCGCCGACGGCACTCAAGTGGGCCAACAAAACGGACCTGCACCGGTCGCTGGTTCGCGAAAACATGTGGGATGATGCGGTCGAGGCATACCGCGCTTCGACCACGTACGCCGACGCCTGTTTCGGCCAGATCCTCGACGCCTACGAAAACTCGCCGGCGCGGGATCACACCTATCTCATCGTCACCAGCGATCACGGCTTCCAGCTCGGCGAGAAGGGTGCCTGGACCAAGTTCAGCTTCTGGGAACGCTCGACGCGTGTGCCATTCATCGTAATCGGGCCGGGCATTGAGCCGGGCGTCAGCCACCGCACGGTCAGCCTGATCGACCTGTACCCCACGCTCGTCGCAATGGCCGATCTGCCCGAGCGTGAGGGCCTCGAAGGCCGGGACATCACGCCGCTTTTCGATGACCCGGATCAGCCCTGGGACGGCGTTGCCCGTGTGTTCCACGAGCCGGTCGAGAACGAAGCGATCATCGATGAGGACTTCCGTTACATCCGCTACGCCAACGGCGACGAAGAGTTGTACGACCGCAAGGCCGACCCGCACGACTGGCACAATCTCGCCGATGATCCCGCCTACGCCGATGTGCTCGAACGCTACCGGCAGCAACGCTGGTTCGGCGAGCGTGGATAACCGCCGCCAGTCACTTCCCACACGAGCGCGTCCGGCGCTGATTTCTGACCGAGCTTTCTCGCATGTCCCAGCCCTCCTCAACCCTGCTTAGCGCCAAGCCCCCGCTCATGGAGCGGTCCGGCTATGCCGTATCCGCACTGTCGATCAACACCTACTGGCAGCTCTTCATGATGCTGCAGCTGTTTTTCTACACCGACGTGTTCGGAATCAGCGCGAAGCAAGCGGGCACGATGTTCCTGATCACCCGGCTCTGGGACGCGATCAACGACCCGATCGTCGGCATTCTCGCCGACAAGACACGGACTCGTTGGGGCCGATACCGCCCGTGGTTGCTTTGGGCATCGGTGCCTTTCGGAATCATGGGGGTGCTCGCCTTCACCACCCCGCCGCTGGGCGATACCGGCAAGCTCATTTACGCCTACGTCACCTACTCCATCCTCGGCCTGACCTACACCGCCGTCGGCATCCCGCTCAGCGCGATGATCGGCGTAAGCTCCAACGATTCCATCGTCCGCACCTCGCTAGCGTCGTGGAACATGTTCGGCGCGTTCGTCGCCTCGCTCTTCGCGCAGCTCTTCACGCTGAAACTCGTCGAAACCCTCGGCGGCGTCGACACGGGCATGACCGACGACCAGGTGCTCGCCGCCAAGCAAGCGGGCTTCCAGTACACGACCTTCCTCTACTCCGGGATCGCGGTGGTCGCGCTGATCTTCGCGTTCTTCGTGATGCGTGAACGCGTCGTCGAAGAAAAACGCGCCTCGCCGGTGCCCCTCCTCACCCAGGCCGAGCACATGGTCACGTCCAAGGCGTGGCTGATCCTGCTCGGCGTGTTCATGATGATGTGCCTGTTTATCTCGATCCGCGGCGCGTCGGCCGTGTACTACGTCAAGTACTACCTCGGCGTACGCGGCGAAAGCATCGACTTCTTCGGCCTCGACCTCTCCGAAGGATCCATCGCCGGTATCTACCTCGCGCTTGGCTCGGTCGGCTGCCTCATCGGCACGCCCCTCATGGCCCCGCTCTCCGCCCGCTTCGGCAAACGCATCGTCTTCGTCGGCATGCTGGCGTTCAGCGCGCTCATCGGCGCGCTGCACTACCCGCTGGGACGAGACGCCATCCTCGCCGCGCTGATTCTGCAGACGCTCGTCGGCCTGTTCTCCGGACCGCTGTTCGTCCTGAAAAACGCCATGCTCGCCGACGTCGCCGACGAGATCGAACTCAAGCACGGCCACCGCCCCACCGGCCTGGTCTATTCCGCGGCCAGCTTCGGGTTCAAGTTCGGCTGGACCATCGGCGGTGCCGTTGCCGGCTGGACACTGGCCTACTTCGCATTCGAGGCCAACACCGAACCGTCCGAGCGAACCCTGTCGGGCATCGTGCTGATGATGAGCTGGCTACCGACGGTCCCGATGGCCCTTGCCGCCGTCCTGTTGGTGTTCTACCCGCTCAACGAAAAGCGTGTCGAAGCCAACACCGCCAGCCTCGAAGCCAATCGCGCGGCCGCATCAGCGGCC
>JBCDCH010000033.1 GCA_039182125.1 Planctomycetota bacterium | reverse complement strand
GCGAGTGGCCTCCGGTTGCGGGGCACCCCGGCTACTGATTGATTACGTCCATGGAGTCGATCACCTTTCAGCAACGCCTGATCCCGCCGAGCCAACTTCGGTGGAAGCGCTTCATTTGGACGATCGGCTTTATCGGAGCGGGCGCGTCTGCTTTTGGCTTTGCGTCGCTGACCCGCGTCGTGTCTCCTCCTGATGAACCCGCAACGGCAGCCGGCTTCGCTGTGGGGGTTCTGCTCCTGTGCACCATCTTCGCCGTCATCGGACTCGGCATCAACGCGTACATCTGGTGGTCCGAGCGCACCGACAAACCAGCGCGCAGAGCGACCATTACCTTCGACGCGAACGGATGGCGATACCTACGCGGCGATGCTGAAGCTGAGCAAATGGATTGGTGGCCGCATACACGGGTCAGCATCCACCGGAAAGGCTCCGCCGATCGCATTCGACTGAGCATCGAGGGGACAGGTTCGTATGGCACGAACGGGCGGCAATACTGGGTCGAGTTTGTGCCGCCGAAGGGCCTAACCCTCTCGGCCGTGCGATCGCAGATCGGCATTTGGATCGCCCAATCTGGCGATGCTCATCCACCGAGTCTAACCGCCATCAAGCACTGCCCGGCATGCGGGTATCGCCTGGACGTCCCCCGCCGGCTGTCACGTCCGGGCCGCTGCCCCGAATGCGGCTGGACATTCACCACGGACACGATCGTTCTGCGCGGGTTCGCCGGTCGAACCTACAGCAGGCGCATTGGCGTCAAAACACGCAGCCGGCTCGTCGACCGGGGTCTGCTCGCGCTGTCTGCGATTGCACTTTTGGGAGGAATGGTTTTGCTCGCCTGGCTGTTGGGTCAGGTCGGGCGAACGGTTGACGGCCTACACCCGCTCATCCGGCAGACCTGCTTCGCGTTTGTAGTCGTTGGCTTTGTCTTGGTGATGCTCTGGGCGCTGGTCGTGGCACTCCGCAAGGGAGAAACGGCCAACGAGAAGCGGGATCGAAAAGTCGCTTCCGCCGACAGGCCGGTCGGATCCGATGGTGTGGTGCTCACGCCCGAAGGTTTTCGGCAGTTTCGTCGCCGACCAAGCTGGCCCCAAAACGATGAACGCGTCAGCCGAATCCGATGGCCCGGCTGGCATGCGCGGCCTGTCCGCTATCCCAACGGGATGACGCGCTTGTGCGTCGATCGACCCACACCTTCGCCCGTAGGTCGCTGGCTGCGTCGGATGCAGCGACGCGTACCGCTTTGGTCATGGTTCGTTCGTCGACCGGTCGACATCGCCATACCGCTCTCCCGTACCGAGCACCGCAAGCTTCGTCGACGGCTTCGCGCGTTCGATCGGAAAACCCGGTCATCGGGTGATTAAGCGGCGACTTGTTACCATTGCACTTGTGTCGACGGAACCGAGCAGGACGAGTCGCTTTGGTCGATTTCTGATCGGCTTCGGCGCGGTGCTCTGGGCGACGCTCGGCGAACGCGTCGTCGGATTGCTGTTTCTCATTGCGGCTCTTGCGGGTGCGGTCGCGGTGGGGTTGCCGATCTCGATGCTCGCGGGGGTGCCGGTCAGCTGGATCACGTTGAGCATCGTCGGCGGTTGCGTCGCGGTCGCCACCATCGCCGGCTGGGCCGGGCTGAAGCTCTCGAACGCTGTTTGATTCAACGCAGGCATTGCCGCTTCAGTTCGCCTCGAAGAAGTCGGTACCGTTATCCTGCCGGCATGCCTGCCGCCAAAGTTGCCTGCCGCACGCCGACGCCGGGGAAGACGCCGACGAATGTTGATGCGCACAAGTTCAACTTGGTGCGTGACGCGATCCTCGATGTGCTACGGGAGGCCGGCGACGACGGGGTGGCGTTCATGGCGGACCTACCGGACGCGGTGGGGGCTCGCCTGACCGAGGACATCGGCAGCGTCGGGTGGTACACAACGACGGTGAAGCTGGAACTCGAAGTCCGCGGCGAGATCGAACGCGTCCCCGGGTCGAAGCCGCAGCGGCTTCGGCTGGCCGTTAGTTGAGCACGCCGTAGGCGATGATCTTGCCTTCGGGCAACGGTTTGCCGCCGGCTTCTTCGAGGCTGACCGCGACGGCGAGCTTGGCGCCCTGCGTTTGCGGCAGCGGGCCGCTGAAGATCGCATCACCACTGGCACCCATACTCACCATGCCCAGGGACGTCGGGGGCTGGCCTTCGGTGAGGATCCACAACTGGTACGTTTCGCTCGGATCGGTCGGCGCGAATCGGGCCAACGACACCTGCACGCGCTCGGCGTCTTCGTCGACATGCGCTCGTGCCACGGCGTCGGGCGAGAGCGAACTGGTGCTGGCCAGTTCGGCCGTCCGCACCGTCGGCGACATGGCCATGCGGAACTGGTCGGTCATCGCGTCCAGTTGTTCCTGCAACCGCGCGATCTGCTCGGCGCTTGCCTGGTTCGCGTCGATCAGGTCTTGAACCTGAGAGCGTGCGTCGGCGAGGGCTTGGCGTTGTTCGACGAGCCGTTGGTCGTTGCCGCGGGCCATGGGCGCGAGTTCTTCGATCTTTCCTTTCTTCTCGGCGACCTCGGCCTCGAGCGTGCGGATGTGCGGGGCTTGCCAGAGCCAGACGGCCAGCGCGGCGATGGCCGCCGCGGCGGCGGTTCCGACGACATTCCGCCAGTTCACGAAACGGCGTGGCACGTCGGCGGCGCGGCGGGCATCCAGTGCGTCGGTCGCGGCCTCGATCACCTCGACTATCGGCGTCGACTCGGCGGTGCCGAGCTTGGCTTCCAGCGCGGCCCATTGCGTGGACGACGGCGCGATCGGATCGACGGCGGTGGTCATAGCGGCGAGAGTCGCGCGGGCTTCGGCCAGCGCACCGGCGGCCGCAGGATGCCCCGACGCGAGCCACTTCTCGGCGGCGGCGCGCTCCTCCGGCTCGGCGAGATCGGCGGCGTAGAGCAGCATCAGATTGTGGAGGTCGTCGCGCGTCATTCGCCGCCCCCCTTTTCTTTGGTCGGACCGGCGGCGGCGCCGTCCGTATCTGAATCCCCGTCTGAACTACGGGTTTCGCCGGGATTGAGACGCGCGTGAAGCCGATCACGCAGGTGCAGCATCGCCCGACGAAGTCGGCCCTTGATCGTTCCGAGCGGCTCGTTGACGCGCTCGGCGATCTGCTTGTGGGTCATCCCGCCGAAGAACGCCAGGTCGAGCAAATGTCGCTGCTGTTCGGGCAGGTCGGCCAACTCGGACTTCACTATGGATCGTAACTCCGTTCGCTCGGCCGACGCATGCGGCGAATCGCCCACGTCGACGACGGAGGCATCAGGCAACCGCTGGACGATGTGGTCGCCTCCGGCGGATTTGCGGTTCATCGACCGGATCCGGTCGATCGACCGACTGCGCGTCAGCAGCAACAGGTACGTCTGCACCGAACCGCGGTCCTGGGTGAACTGATCCGCCTTCTGCCAGAGCTCGAGGAAGACCTCGTTGACCAGTTCCTCGGCGTCGTGGCGGTCATGCAAGAGCCGGGCGGCAATGCCGAGCATCGAAGGGGCGTGGCGTTCAAAGAGCGCACGCATTGCGTTCGCATCACCGTCGGCGACCCGCTTCATGAGCTGATTGTCAGACGGAACGTGCGACAAAATAGCTGACCGGCAAACGCGGTTGAACGGTCGCGCGGTGGGCCGACGCTAACACAGGTCGACATTTGTGTGAACGGGATGAAATCGACCCGACCGAGGTTGATCGAAGAACGAGCGAAAATCCACGGCGTGCGCATCTGCTCCGAACGCATTGTCGTACCCCAACGGAACCCTCAACACCCAAGAAAGAGAGAACATGAAAATGCATTCCATGAAGGCACTTGCTGTCGCCGCACTCGGTTCCTTTGCCACGGCCGGCACTGCGAACGCCGAAGTGATCTACGGCCTCACGACTCAAAACAGCATCGCGATCATCGACAGCACCGCGCCGTCGAACTCCGTGTCGGGCGGCACCATCACCGGCCTGGCGCAGAACGAGATTCTGCAGATGATCGACTACCGCGCCGCCACCGGCGAGATTTACGTCATCGGCAACCAGTCCAACATCTACACCGTCGACCCGGGCACGTTCGTCGCAACGCAGGTCGGCTCCACGCTCTCGACGCCGCTGGCCGGGACCAGCTTCGCGTTCGACTTCAACCCCGCCTTCGACGGCGGCAGCGGTGACCCGACCGACATCGGCCGGTTCGCCCGCATCATCAGCGACACCGACAACAACCGCGTCATCGACGGCAACACCGGCATGTACCTCGGCAGCGTCGAGAAGACCCCGGTCTTTTACGCGGCTGGCGACGTCAACGAAGGCGCGGACCCGAACATCGTCGGCATTGCCTACACCAACAGCGTACCCGGCGCGTCTAGCACCCAGCAGTACGGCATCGACCGCGCGACGGGCTCGGTGGTCACGGTGGCCAACAACGCCGGCACGCTCGTGACCATCGGCGACGGTGTCCTGCCGGTGCCGACCACCAACGAAGCCGGCCTCGACATCTCCGGTGCCAGCGGCATCGCCTACGCCGTGCTGCAGACCGGGCCCAACTCCAACCTCTTCACCGTCGACCTCGGCGATGGCTCGTTCACGCTCGTTGGCGAGTTCGCCTCCGGCGACCTGATCCGCGACCTGACCGTTGTACCGATCCCCGAGCCGGCGAGCGTCGGCCTGCTCGCGCTCGGTGGCCTCGCGCTGCGTCGTCGCCGATAGATCACGATCTCTCTTCGCAACGCGAGCCCGGCGTCAACACCGACGTCGGGCTCGTTTGCGTTAAATGGACGCCCTGATTTCTCGTCCTACCTGTCGCCGCCGAGGACATGTAGTTGGAGTTTGGTGCTCTTGTCGGCACCGTCGTCGTCGCCGGTGATGCGGGTGTAGCTCACGTCTTCGAGGCCCGGGGCGGAGCCGATCCACGTCTTGTCGTCGAGCTTGTCGACCTTCCGCAGGGCCGGCTCGGGGACGGGCTGAAGGTCGGGGCTGTCGGGGCCGTCGTGGCGTTGCAGGACGTTGTAGTACTGATCGCGTTGTGCCGGGACGAAGCCGGCGTCGCGGATGAGTCGGCAGATCTCACGGACCTGCAGCTTGTACGTCGTGCCGGCGGCGCTGACGACGTTCTCCTCCATCATCGCCCCGCCCATGTCGTTGGCGCCGTAGAAGAGCGCGAGCTGCCCGATCTTCGGGCCCATCGTGACCCAACTGCTTTGCAGCGACGGGATGTTGTCGAAGAACAGCCGGGCGATACCGAGCATGCGTAGGTACTCGCTCGCCGCCGCACTGCGGACGACGCGACCCTTCGCGACGTCGGGGTGTTCGAGCGTGTCGAAGTCGCCATGCACGTCGGGGTCGTACTCCTTGGCCCGGCCCAGCGGTACGTTCTCGCGCTGGAACGGCCAGTGGATGAACGCGATGTAGTTGCCCGGCGCGGTGTGGATCTCTTCGGGGCGGACCTGCGACTTCTCGAAGACGCCGGGCAGGCGCGTGATGGCCTGGCGGGTGATGCCGGTGAGTTCCTTGCGTCCCTGCAAGGCGAGGGCGTAGTCCTGCATGATCCGTAAGCGAGCCATGTGGTCGATGCGTTCGGGGACGGTTTCGATGTGCCCGATCATCATCGTGCAACTGCTCGAAAGCCCTTCCTCGTGGGCGACGCGCATGACACGCAGCCAATCGTCGGCGCTGGCCTTGATGTGACCGATCTTGTCACGAGCCCGCTCGGCGAAGATCTCGCCGCCGCCGCCGGGGATCGTCGCCAGGCCGGCGTCCTTGAACTTGCGGATGATCTCCCGCACGTCCATCCCCCAGAACCGCTCGAACTCGATGAACTCCGGCGGGCTGAACGCATGGATATGCACCGTCGGAAACTCGGTGCGAATGTACTTGAGCAGGTCGAGGTAGTACTCGATGGGCAGGCGGTCGTTCATGCCACCTTGCATGAGGATCTGCGTGCCGCCGATCGCGACGAGTTCCTCAATCTTCTGGCCGATCTGCTCGTGGGTGAGCGTGTACGAGTCGTGATCGTCGTGATCACGGCGGAAGCCGCAGAACGTGCATTTGCTGGTGCAGACGTTCGTGTAGTTGATGTTGCGATCGATGATGTAGGTGCGGTAGTCCTCGGGGTGCATCCGCTCGGCCACGACCGTCGCCCACTCCCCCAGGTCCTGCAGCGAGGCGTGCTTGTACAGTTCGTATGCCTGGGCCTCGGTAAGACGGGCGTTGCCGGCGAGGAGCGGATCGATGTCGAACGAGAGCTTGGCCATCGGACCTGAAGTGTACGTTTCACTCGCGCCAGAATCCGCGCGGGGTATCAAGTTTCGCCGGATGTGACAGATGGCCGGGAGTCGCCTCGCCATGTGCCCGGTCAAACCAACTGGTTGCGGGAAGCTTCGGTGATGGCGAAACCTCGACGCGCTTTGCAGCGTTCGTGACAAATCATGGGCATCGGCCGTGTCGGTGCCGTTGGTAAGTTGTTCTCGGCCAGCGCCGACGCTGAGGGTGTCGTTTCCAACCTCGACGACGTCCGCGGCCACACAGGCAACGACCTGCTCATCGGCGGCAACCCCAATGACAAACTCTGCGGCGACGAGGACGACGACACCCTCCTCGGTGGCAACAGCCGAGACTACCTCTGCGGCTGGACCGGCACCGACGACGACGCGGTGGTGTCGGACATCGAGGAGTTGGTGTGAATCACGAAAGCAGGTCTTCGCGCGGGTCGTAGTCCTGAACCTGTCCGGGGACTTCGCCTGTCGGGTCAACCTGCGGCACCTCCGATGGTGCGCCGATGTTGCCATTGACCTCGTATCCCGCGAAGAGGTCTGGGCCACTATCGCCAAAGATGACGTCAACGCCGCCCCAACCGTTGAGCACATCCGCGCCCCCACCACCACGGAGTGTATCTGGTCTTCCGGTCGAGGGAGAAAACTCAGCACCCTTGCCACCGTCGATGCGATCCAGGTCGTTCCCACCGAGTAGCACATCTGCCCCATCCCGACCGGCCAGATCATCTTTCCCGTTGCCGCCGCTGATGTAGTCGTCATCGCTCCCACCCGAGAGCGTGTCGTCACCGGAACCACCGTAGAGGTACTTCCTACCCGAGCGATCACTGCTGGTGAAGGTGTCATCCCCGGACTCGCCGTAGAACCGGACAACCGGCCCACCGATAATCCCACCGGGCGTGCTCGCGTCGTTGAAGGAGGAGATAGCGTCGTTGCCTCCGCCGCCGTAAACCGTAGTCGGCAAGCCCGGCGGGAGATTTCGTAAGCCCAGTACGTCGTCACCTTCGTTGAGGAAAACGCGCAAACCCGTTAGGTCCCCCAGTAGCGGTTCCCCGAGCACTCGATTCGCAGTGCTGATCTTGAGCGTGTTGCCAGAAGCAAGAATGGTCAGCTGGTCGCTCGCGCTTGCAGGATTCAAGCGGGAACCGTCCGATCCAACCACCGTCACAATGCCATCGCGTATCAGCATGACCGATTCACGCGGCTCGTCGCTATTGACATCGTCGGCGTCGGGGTCGGCGAACAAGCGGTCAAACTGTGGATCGAAGTCGCTATCGATTGCATCCTGTAAATCGATCGGGCTGAAGACATTCAATGGGCCTTTGCCGCCGCGAAGTTTGTCAGCCCCCGGGCCACCATCGAGGACGTCGGAATCGAACGAACCACCGTAGAGTTCGTCTTCGCCGGCACCGCCCAGCAGGACATCACGGGCGGAAAAGCCGTAGAGCTCATCGTTACCATCGTCACCAGAAAGCAGATCGCGACCACTGCCGCCAACGATAAAGTCATCGCCGTCGCCACCGTAGATTGTCGCGCCGACATTGAACGACGGGAAGGTTGAAGCAACGCCGAAGTTGTCGTCTCCAGCTTCGCCGTACAAGCGATACCCGCCCAGAGCGCCTCCGGTGTTCGCAATGGAAACGTTGTCGTTGCCGGCCCCACCGTAAAGCGTAAGCCGTTCTCCTAACTTGAGCGTCGTCAACTCGAACTGCAAGTCGAACTGGTCATCACCATCTCCGAGGAAAAATCGATAGCGTCGGACGCCCGTGAGATCGAAGACACGATCAACCTCTCCGGCTTCGCTGAGTGTCGCGGAGTTGTCAGTGATGACGAGGGCGAGAATGTCGGCGTCTGCGGTGCCGCGGATGCCAAACGTTGCCCCATCGACCACCGCGTCCACTGCGAGCAAGCGGCGTGTTTCAAGTACTTCATGGTAAGTGGCCATAGCAACCGTATCGACGCCGCCGATACGTTGCCGTTACCGCACGCCCATGATGATCTCGGCGGTGAGTTGGTCGAGTTGCTCATACGGCAGCCGGGCCTTGGCAAGCTTGGTACGGTCGAGGTCGGCTTCGCGCAGCTTCTTCATGTTGGTCTTGCTGAACTTCGTGCTGATCTTGGTCAGAGCCGCGTCGTCCTGATTGATCTTCTTGAGCAGGCCCTGGATTTCTTTGTCCGCGTTCCAACGCTCGGCTTTCTGCTTGAGGATCATGTACGTCCGCATGCTGCCGTTGGCGAAGGCTTTCACATCTTCGTAGTCGCTCTGGCGGAAGGCGTGGCTGTCGAAGTGGCGCGGGTTGTCGTAGCCGTGGTCTTCGAGGAGTTTGACCAGGTGGAAGGCGTGCTTGTAGTTGACGCTGCCGAAGCGGAAGTCCTGGTCGTAGCGGCCGAACTCCTGGTCGTTGAGGTCGATGTGGAAGAGCTTCTTCTGCTCGATGGCCTGGGCGACGTGGTGGACGAAGTTGAGCCCGGCCATGTGCTCGTGGGCGACCTCGGGGTTGACGCCGCACATCTCGGGATGCTTGAGCGTGGGGATCAGCGCGAGGTAGCTGCCGGTGACGGCGAAGTAGATGTGGCCACGCGGCTCATTCGGCTTGGCTTCGAACGCGAACTTGTAGCCGTATCGCTGGTCCTTCGAGTAATCACACAGGTAGTCGATGCACTCGCGGAATCGCTTGATCGCGTCGACCGGGTTCTTGGCACTGTCCGTCTCCGCGCCCTCGCGGCCGCCCCAGAAGACGTACGTCTTTGCACCGAACTCCTTGCCCAAGTCCATCGCCGCCATCGTCTTCTGCACGGCATACGCACGAATCCTGGCGTTGTTGCTGGTGAACGCGCCGTCCTTGAACACCGGATCGCTGAACAGGTTCGTCGTCGCCATCGGCACCTTCAGGCCATTGTCACGCAACGCCTTCTTGAAGTCCTTCTTAATCGCCTTGGCTTGCTCCGGCGTGGCGTCGATGGGGATGAGATCGTTGTCGTGGAAGTTGACGCCGAAGACGCCTTCGCATTCGCCGAGCAGATTGACGATCTGCCACGGCTCGAGCTTCTCACGCGTCGGTCCGCCGAACGGGTCGGCCCCGGGGTTGCCGACGGTCCAGAGGCCGAAGGTGAACTTTTGGTCTTTCGTCGGAGCGAGCGCGTCTTGGTTGGTCTTGGCCATGCGGGCCAGTTTGGGTGAAACGTTGTTTCACGCAAGGGCTGCTAGAACCGAATCACCTGCAACCGGTTGTTCCCCGCGTCGATGACGACCACGCGACCCTGCTCATCGACAGCGCTGGCCCACGGGTAGGCGAGTTGTCCCAGACCCCGGCCGGCACTGCCCCACACGCCGCGGCTCGCGCCGGTGACGCGGTCGAGTTTCTGAACACGATTGTTGCCGAACTCGGTCACGACCAGGTCGCCGTCCGGATGGATGTCGAGCCCGTAAGGGAAGTTCAGTTCGCCAAGCCCGGTGCCCTGGCTGCCAAGGTTGCGGCGAAAGTTGCCCGCCAGGTCGAACACCGCGATGCGGTGGTTGATCGCATCAGCAACGAACAACTCATCACCGACAATCAGGATCGACTGCGGCCGAAGGAACTGACCATCGTCTGTGCCGCGCGAACCGATGATCCGAAGCACGTTGCCATCAGGATCGAGAACGGTGATGCGGTCATTGCCGCCATACTCGGCGACGTATGCGTTGCCCGCCTCGTCGAACGCGATGTCCGTCGGCAACAGGTACTGACCGGGCTCGTAGCCGTTCGCGCCGAACCGACGCAACTCCTCGCCCTCGGGGCTGTAAATCACCACCCGGCTGTAGTGCGTGTCCGGCACCCAGAGATTTCCGTCCGGCCCGACGCTCAGACCCACGGGCTTACCGGCGTTCCATTCGGGCATCTGCCAATCGACCACGGCGTTGCCGTCGGCGTCGAGCCGCTGGATGTGGGCGGTGCGATCGACGACGTAAAAGCCGCCGGTCACCGGGTCGAACGTGATGGCCCGCGGATACACCACCTGCCCGAGCCCTCGGCCGCGTTCGAGCCAGACCGCCTCGGGTTTATCGCCGTCACAGCCGAGCGCGACAAGCAAAACCAGGATGAACAACCATCGATGCACGTTCCCCATCATTCACGTCCGGCGCCGAGGTAGCGAATGAATCCCGCCGGCAATCAGGGCGAGCATTCCCACCGACACCGCGAGCACGACCGACGCCTCGGTCATCGCACGGTCGTCAGCGATATGCAGCCAGGTCGCCATCCGCGGCGGAAGCGTATCGGGCACGAGCAGCACCGTCGCCTGAATCTCGCCGAGCGACAACGCCGCCGCGCCCGCGGCAGCGGCAATCAGGGTCGTGGCGTGGAGCGGCAGGGTGACGTGTCGCAGGGTCTGCCACGGTGTCGCGCCATCGACACCCGCCTGCGCCTGCAACGCCCGCATCCCCGGCGTCCATGCCAGCCACGCCGCGGCCAGACCGATCCATGCGAACCGTCCCGAATGCGCCAAGACCACCACCGCGTCGCCGCCGTAGATCCAGTCGGTCAACGCCAGCAACGGCCCGGGTATCGGCTGGTTCAGCAGGCGAATCCAAGCGATTGCCAGCCATTGCCCGCCAAGCAGAAACGCCCCGACGGCCAACACCAGCGCGCCCGTGCCACGCGAAACGAGCGCGGTGACACCGAGACACGCGGAAACCAACCCGACGACAACGGCGACGCCGACGCCGTGAAAAAGTGCCGCAAGGTACGGCCGCGGATCAAACACCAGCGTCGGCAAGTTGCACATCAACACCGTGACGGGAAACAACGCGAGCCCGACAACGATCGGCCACCGCCAGCGTCCTCGTCCTGGCTCGGGTTCGGTGACTTCGGTGCTCGTCACACGCCCCCAAAGCACCGCCAAGCCGGCGGCGATCAAAGTCGCCAACACCGTCGGTAGCAGCGTTGCGATCGCCGAGGCCGCCCGTGCGTTGCCGCTGCTCTGCCCCACCGCGACGCCTTCGACGAACGTGCCGGTGTCAAAGACGGTGCGGACGACGGTGGACGTCACGCGAATGCCCGAGGCGTCCCAAACGGCGAAGGTGCCGGTGGCTAGTGCGAACGCAGCCGCTCCGCCCGCGATCGCGGCAGGCAGGAGCAGCCGCGCCGACACACGCCACCGCCCGCCATCGAGCGCCGCCGCGTCCAACACCGCACGGTCGGTCCGCGCGTGCGCCACCGACATCAGCACCGCCGGCACGGGCCACAACCACAGACCTAACGACACGATCCCCCGAGCCACGTCCGGCCAAGACTGCGGCGCGAACGGCCCGACCCAACGCAAAAACTCCGCTCCGGCATACGCCCAGGCCAGGCCGGGCATGGCCAGCGCCACCGCGGCCGCGACGATCCCGACACGCCGATGCATCGTCGGAAAAACCAACGTCGCAATCCCGACCGCGATCAACGCCGCCGTCCCGTTGACACCGAGCGTCCGTAACAACACCTCTCCCCGCCCGCCCGTCGGCCATGCCTCGCACAGTGTCGCCGGCTCCATTATCAACAACGCCAGCGCCCAACCAATCGGCACCGCGCAGCACAGACCGACGATCAACCACCGCAGCGCCAGCATCCCACGCACGAACACGCCCGCAGCCTATCGCGTCAGCCCGGCAGCATCCGCATGATCCGTGTCACCACCACCGCCCGCGCCTCGTCGAGCCGAACCCGATGTTGCCCAACGAACGGCTCCTCGGCGACGATTTGCTCGAAGATGTCCAACCCCGCACGCCATTCCCCGCGGCGGACCAACACCTCGGCGACCGTGTCGCGGATGCTCGTCGAGTCTGGGGACGCACGATGGGCCGCCATGGCCCAGTCGAGCGCGTCGTCGAGGCTACGATCGACCGATCCCGACAACCATGCGGCGCGGTTGCCGATTAATGGCTCGTCGGGCATCTGCTCCAACCAGCCACGCATCGGCCCCATCTGCTCGGCGTAAACCTCGTCGGCCAAATCACCCAGCCCGGCCTCGTCGAACTTGCGTAACCAGAAAATCGTCACGTCCACGGCACCACCGGGCACACGAACCGCCTCGACTGCCAACGGCAATGCGGCGTCGATGTCGCCGGCTTCCCACTTGGCCAGTGCCGCCTGTGTTCGGCGCTCCTGGTAGAGGCTGATGAACCCTTCGATACGGGTAAACCGGACGGTCGGGACATGCAGGTAAATCGCCATGTCGTCGTAGGTCGCGGCCGCCTCGGCGTGTGCCCCAGCTTCGTCCGCCGCGTCGGCGTAGGCGTTGAGAATGTCATAGGACGCGTACTCGAACGGCACTGCCATGCGTCGCGCCGGACCGAGCAGTTCCAGCAACGCTTCGGGGCCGACATCGCCGGCCGCCGCCCTTAGCGCCGGCCCCGGCTCACCGAGCGGGAGCAGCCGCACGAACGCCTCCCACTTCTCCGGCTCGGCGCTCCGCCGGGCCAACTCAAAAGCGATCGCCGCCGCGAGGTCGGCATCCTGCGCCGCGACAAACGCACGCTCCAACGTGCCGACTGCTGCAGCGCCATCTTGGTGGCCGGACAGCGCGAGCAACGCCTCGGCGTTCCCCGGCTCCGCCTCGGCCCACTGCTCGGCCGACGCCAACGCTTGATCGTGACGTTCGTACGCATCCAGCAACGCGAGCTTCGCAATGCCCGGCGCCAGCGCGTCCGCCACCGCCGAGACAACATCAGGCGGCGCGGTCCCCAACACCACGGCCTCGAGCAGTTCGAGCCGCGTCGAGATCGGCATGTCGTCCTCGAACGCCATCCAGTACGCCGCCCCATGAACCGCCAACGGCGAAAGTCGACTCATCATTTCGGCTGCGGCAGCCATGCGTGATTCAGGAACATGCAACGACTCGAGCAGTTCGACGGCCCGTTCCGGCTGGATCTCGTACAACCAAAACAGGAATCGCTCGGTGTCCTCGCTCATGTCGCCGAGGAACGTTGCGTTCGGCCGAGGACGCGCACCGCCGTTGCCGATCGCGGCAAGCCATCGTCGGGCCTGGTCCGTGTCATCGAGCGCGTCGGACGTCCTCAACGCCGCCCAGGCGAGTTGCAACTCGTCCCCACCGCGTGCCGTGAGGCCGACCTGGTTCCGTGCGCGAACCAGCGCTTCGCGTAAGCCCCGCACATCGCCACGTTGTCGCAACAAGCCAAGCTCGTACGCGATGTTCGGCTCCTGCATCGCGAAGGCTTCTTCAATCCGGCCCCCGAGAAACAGCGCGTCGGCCGCATCGTTCGCTCGGAGACCGCGGTTCAGCCCGGCGACCATGTCGGCCACCGCCCGATCGAAGTCGTCCGCGTCGCCCCGCCGATCGGCATCGTGCACCGCCAGCAGTCGGTTGTACGGGAACGGCAACACGTCCAACGCCAGAGCCGCGTCACCGACCCGGTAGCGCAGCATGAACGTCAGCGGGAACTTCTCGGGATCGGTGGCGAGTTTGCGAGCGGTGCGGCGGAGCGGTTCCGGATCATCGCCGGCCTCGAACGTGAGCAGGTGCTGCTTGGCAACGGCCGACACGAATCGCGGCGGGACGGGTTTGCCCGTCTCCGTGCAGAGCACCGCCATGGCGGACGAGGCCTTTGCCGGTTTGACCTCACTGATAAGTTCGAGCAACGCGAAGGCCGAATCGTGATCTCCCCGCTTGAGCATCCGTAGCGTGGCGTTCGGAATGTCGTCTTCCAACAACATTGCGAGCGCGAGGTCTTGGCCCTCGACCACCGACGCGGCAAGCACCGTCGCACCGCCGGGCACGTCCACGAGGCGGCGGGCGGCCCGCTGGCGCTCGTTGATCATGCCCGGTGGAATTGCGAAGAACGCACTCGCCGACTCCAGCAGCGGCGGGGGCATGTCGGGCGTCAGGCCATGATCTAACATGAAACGGATGTGACGCGCCCGGCGACGAACTTCCGGACGCGGGTCATCGAGCCCCCGCTCCAGCCACACCTCGGCTTCGGGGCCGGCAGCCCACAACGCTTGCGTCGCCGACTCCCGCACCGACGGCTGCGGATGGCCCAGGCCGTCGAGCGGCGTCGTTCCGAACAGACCCGTGAGCAGCAAAACGATCAGCACGGGCGAATCGTAACGACCATGCCTAGCAGAGCACCATCAGATATTGCCCGATCGGCTGCCAAAGCAGGATCACCGCCGCCGTGCCGGCCGCGAGGTACGGGCCGAACGGCAGATGGCGTTTGCCCGTGAAAAGCCAGACCGCCCCGGTCAACGGGAGCGCGAAGAACGGCGCGAGGAAAAACGCCACAACCGTCGGCCACCAGCCCAAACACGCCCCCACGCCGACCATCAGATGCACGTCGCCCAAGCCCATCGCCTCCTTGCCGAAGCCGTAGCTGCCGAGGATGCGGATGACCCAGACGACCCCGCCGCCGGCGAGGGCGCCGAGCAGGACGCCGGCGAATGCTTGGGCCCACGTCGGCAGATCGAAGCTTGGCAGGAAGTAGCCGACCGTCGCCGCGAGGATCGGCGGCAGCAGGAACACGATCTCGTGGCGGATCTCCGCACGCACCTTCGACGCCGGCCACGGCTCGGGCGCGTCGTCACCGCCCACCTCGATCGGCGGAGCATCGTCCGCGAAACTCACCTTGAACACACCCGCTTTCAGCAAGGCGATCGACACCAGCAGCCCGACCGTCCCGCCGAACGCGGCGTTGGCCCAAACGCCGTCGATCAGCAGATTCCCCGGCAGGTCCGCCGAGTCGGCCAACACATGCACCAGCAGCCCGACGACACCGACGAAGTACGGCAGCTCCAGCGGGATGATGAAGTGCTCCGCGTCAATCAACGACGCCGCGAGCAGCACCGCGACGAGCAACAGCACCATCACGAGGATCGGCCAGGCGGCTTCGAGCGGCACATCGCCGAGCGTCGTGAAAGCTGTCGTGTTCCCACGGATCGGATCAACCACCACCTCGCACAACGCCGGCCCCAGTCCGAACCGCGTCAACGCCAGCCAGTACCCGAGAAACAGCAGCGCCGTGATGAGCTCGACCAACGGATACCGCACACTGAACGGCGTCTTGCAATACCGGCACTTCCCACCGAGCGACGGCCAACCGAGGATCGGGATGTTATCGAGCGGCCCGAGCCGATGATCACAACTCGGACAATGCGAAAACCCACCGAGCGACTTCCCCACCGGCAGCCGGTAAACGACGACATTCAAAAACGACCCAATGCACGCCCCGAAGGCGAAGACGAAAGCAGCGAGGATGAGGTCGAACGCGGGCAAGGGGGAACAGCGTAGCCAATCTCCGCCACTTGGCGATCGCAGCCCAGCAGCCGGGCGATTACATCGCCCTCGCCGCGACGACTACCGATACAGCCCACGCTCGCCGTCCCACTTCCACCCACGGTGGCTCGGCAGGTACTCCGACCGAAGGTACGCGAGGTGCGCATCATCCTTCACCGGCGAGAGCCGACCCTTCGCCGTCCACCAAGCTGCCCGTCGTCCCCACGCCAAATTCAAGTCTCGCGTCAATCGTAAGCGAATCGACCGCGCGAGAGCAGCACCATCGCGTTCATGACCCCATGCGAAAACGATGTGAAGATGCGTCGGCTCGGTTGCGATGACGAGTGGGGTCGTGTCGAGAAAACCCATCGAGTCCAAGCTCGATTCGATCAACATTCGCTGCATGTCGCCGTTGAGGTAGACGGTCGCTTCGGCTTGATTCTTGCGGTAGGCACCGGCGAGACCTCGGTTTGTCGGAAGAAGTCCGTGTTGCCGATGGGCAAAACCCTTCGGCTTATCGGGCATCCATGTGCCGTAAGCGTGGAGCGTGATCATGCGGCGACGCATCGAGCTCAGTCTCGGTTCGGTCGTTTCCGTGTCAAACGGAGCCGTCGTGGCCAGGGCGATGTAATCGCCCGGCTGCTTGGTGCATTCTCACTGTCGCAGCAACCGCTCGATCTGTGTCACGATGTGCTCGGGGGTGTGGTGGGTCACGTCGATCGTGTGGGTCGCGACGGCATCGTAAAGGTGAAGGCGTTGCTCGAGCACGGTTGCGACTTCACTCGCGGCGTCGGTGCCGTGTAGCGCGGGGCGTTTGAACGTGTCGGTCTCGATCCGGCGGGCGAGTTCTTCGACCGTACATTGCAGATACACCCGCGGCCGATCGGAGAGCTTGAGCATCTCACGGCTCGGCTCGAACGTCACCGCCCCGCCGCCGAGGCTGATGATGGTCTCGGGCATCTGCAACGCCTCACGCAGTGCGTCGCCTTCGCGGTCTCGGAACAGTGCTTCGCCCTCGTCCTCGAACAGTTCGACGACGGTTCGGCCGGCGTCCTGCTCGATGATCGCGTCGGTGTCGACCCAGCCGCAGCCCAACCGCTCGGCCAACAGTCGGCCGACGGTCGTCTTTCCGCTACCGCGATATCCGATGAGAATGGGTCGCATGCACCACAGTAGCGGTCGCCGTCTGCCGAAACGGGCTTGGTTCCCGCCATCGTCCCTTTCGCTACCATTCGGCCATGGACCATCCGATCAAGTACAACCGCGTGTTGCTGAAAATCTCCGGCGAATCCCTCTCGGGCGAAGGCGGCTTCGGTATTGATCGGGACCAGCTCCACAAGATCGCCCAGCAGTGCGTCGACGTGCAGAAGGCCGGCGCGGAGCTCGCGATCGTCTGTGGCGGCGGCAACTTCATCCGCGGTGCCCAATTCACCCAGGACGGCACCTTCCCCCGTACCACCGCCGACTACATGGGCATGCTCGGGACGGTCATCAACGCACTGGCCCTGCAGGAGACGATGGAGACGTTGTACCCCGGCGACGAGATGAGTGTCCGGGTGATGTCGGCAATCAGCATCAGCCGAGTGTGCGAGCCGTTCATCCGTCGCAAGGCGATCCGGCACCTGGAAAAGGGCCGGGCGATCATCCTCGCGGCCGGCACGGGCAACCCGTTCTTTACCACCGACACCTGCGCCGCACTCCGCGCCGCCGAGATCGAAGCGGACGCCCTGCTCAAAGCGACCAAGGTCGATGGCATTTATGACTGCGACCCCAAGACCAACCCCGACGCCAAGCGGTTCGACAACCTCACCTACACCGAAGCGATCGACAAGCGGCTCAAGGTCATGGACATGGCCGCGTTCACCATGTGCGAGGAACGCGAGATGCCGGTCATCGTCTTCGACATGGGCGTTCCCGGGAACATTCTCAAGGTCGTCAAGGGCGAGACGATCGGGACGACGGTGGGGGTCTGAGCTGGTAGGAGGTAGTGCTTGGAACTTGGAGGTGGTACGTTCACCGCCACGAGCAACCAAGCAAGTAACTAAGCTCTAGGCTCTACCAACTAAGGACTTTCCCAACATGCCCCTCGACGACATCCTGCTGGAAGCTGAAGAAGCGATGGACAAAGCGGTGGACCACCTCCACCAGGAACTGCGCGGCATTCGCACCGGCCGCGCTTCGCCCGCGCTGGTCGAAAACGTGCGCGTCGACTACTACGGCAGCCCGACAGACCTGAAATCCATCGCGGCGATCACCATTCCCGAACCGACGCAGATCCTGATCCGCCCGTTCAGCCCGCAGGACGCCGCGGCGATCAAGAAAGCCATCGACGAATCGAACCTCGGCCTCAACCCGATGATCGAGGACAAGCAGGTCCGCCTGAACCTGCCCCCGATGAGCACCGAGCGCCGCAAGCAAATGGCCGCCCAGGTCAAGGACCTCGGCGAGCGCACCAAGGTCAGCCTGCGCAACACCCGCCGCGACGCCAACAAGCACATCGACGCCGAGGAAAAGGAAAGCCTCCTGACCGAGGACGACGCCAAGCACGGGAAGGAAGAAGTGCAAAAGCTCATCGACGAGCGCGAGGCTAAGGTCACCGAGAACGTCAAGCACAAGACCGACGAGGTGATGGAAGTCTGACAACGTCACTCAACGGAGGGTGCCATGAGCGACGACGAGCAACGGACACTCGACGCCTGGGCAGTCGACCGGCTCGGGCTGGGCGACAAAGTACTGGATCGAGCGGCACAGCGTGCCGCCGACGCCGGTTTGCCGGACATCGCCGTCTCGTCGCTGCAGGGGCACGGCCTGACCGTTCTGGCCAAGATTGTCGGTGCTAAGCGAATCCTCGAAGTCGGTACCTTGGCCGGCTTCTCGACCATCTGCCTCGCCCGCGCCCTGCCACCCGACGGCAAGTTGATCACTCTCGAGATCGACCCGACCCACGCCGAAGTCGCATGCGACAACCTCCAAGACGCTGGCGTCTTGGATCAAGTCGAAGTTCATATCGGCCAAGCCATCGACACACTCGCCAAGCTCGATCCGGTCACCGATGGGCCGATCGACCTCACGTTCATCGACGCCGACAAAGAGAACTGCGTCGTGTACCTCGAACACGCCCTGCGTTTGTCCCGCAGCGGCAGCGTGATCGTGGTCGACAACGCCTTTCGCCAAGGCCGGATCATCGACGGCGACACGCCCGACGTGATCGGGATGCAACAACTCTTCGATGCAATCGCGGCCAACCCGCAGCTCGACGCCACCGCCTTGCAAACCGCCGGTGCCAAAGGCCTCGACGGCTTTATCCTGGCTCGCGTCCGTTGACCTGCCTTGCCTGCGACGGCCCGACCGGCCCGCGTATCATCCGACCGTGTCCAAAGGCGTCGAACTTTCGGAGCGACGCCTCGACGAACTTGTCGAGGCGATTTACGGCAAGGACCCCGACGACGGCCAACGCCGCAGCCCGCGAGTACGGACATCGGAATCAGTTCTTGTCTTGCCCTTCGACAACTCGGGGGCGAAGCGTTCGCTAGTCGCCGAGGTCTGGGACCTGAGCCGCGAGGGCATCGCGGTGCTGTTGGACATGGAGCTGACAAAAGGTTCGAGCTTCGACATCAAGGTGCCGCGTGACGGCAAGCGTGATCTGGAGATGCTCTGCGAAGTGCGTCATGTCCGCCCGCACACCGACGGCCGCTACCTCACGGGCGCGGTGTTCGGCGCGAGCTGGTTCACGAGCATGGCGGCGATGATGCAACCGCCACCACTCGCGAGCGGCAAGCGCGGCAAGGACGCGCCCGTCGCGCGGCACGTCCGAAGCCGGGTGGTCGATCCGTGAAGCATCCGACGCTCACGACCGACCGGCTGACACTCCGGCCGCTGGGCGTGTCGGACCGGGCGGAGTTCGTACGGGTCTGGACCGATGGCCGCGAACACTTCCGGCCGTGGTTTCCGGCCGAGCATCTTTCCATGCGACCCGACCGGCTCTTTGACGATTGGCTGAACCGCCTCGCCGCTACGAAGCGCGACCGCAACGGGCTGCGCTACGCCGCGTTCGAGAATGGTGGGCTTGTCGGGTTTTTCCACATCGCCAACATTGTCATGGGCCCGCTGCGTAGCGGATATGCGAGCTGGAACGTCGCCGCCGACGCGATCGGCCGGGGCATCGCCGTCGAGGCGACGACCGCCCTGCTCCGCCATGGCTTTGCGAGTGGATTGCACCGCATCCAGGCCAACGTCATCCCCTCGAACAAACCGAGCATGCGCCTCGCCGAACGACTGGGCTTCCGCCGCGAAGGGCTGGCAAAAAAGTACCTCCAGATCGCCGGCCACTGGCAGGATCATGTGATGTTTGCGATGCTCGCCGAGGAGTTCTCGCCATGAGCCCACCCCCGAGCCAGACCATGATCGCGATTGACCACGTGCAGCTGACGATGCCGCAGGGCGAGGAAGACAAGGCCCGTGCGTTCTTCGCCGGTGTGCTCGGCATGGAGGAAGTACCCAAGCCCAAGCTCATGGCCGACCGCGGCGGTTGCTGGTTCGTCTCCGGCCCTGTGCACATCCACGTCGGCGTCGAAGACGACTTCACCCCGCAACGCAAAGCCCACCCCGCCCTGATCGTGCCCGACCTCGACGCGATGGCCGACACGCTCGCCGACGCCGGGCACCGCGTCGACTGGGACACGCTCACGCCCGAACGCCGCCGCTTTCACACCGACGATCCGTTCGGCAACCGCATCGAGTTCCTCGGCGAAGGCGATGGGTTTACGCAGAAGCCGTGGTGAGCCGCGGATGTCGGACGGTTGATTCGTTTGGTAGCATTCGGCGATGCGAGTTTCATTCGTCTTGGCTTTGTTGGCGTTGATCTTTTCGGGCGGTTGCGCCAACCCCCTCGTCACTGGCTACACCGGGCAGTCGATGCCTGCCCTCGCGGAAGACGCACCGGTGTTGGTCGTCGGGGCGGATGTTCGTAACCCGGTCGCGATGGCGAAGTTCGTCGACGCGATGGATCGTGCGCGTGGTGATCGCAGCCTGCTCGGGACGTCCACCGCGGTGGCGGCGCGTCCGCTGCGGGACAAGACCGCCGCCGACGCCGCCCGTCAGCTCGGTGCCGATGCGGTTTTCTACACCTACGAGTACGTCACCAGCACGATCGAGCGGTCGACATCGTTTGAACACTCCCGCGATCGAAAAGGCAACGTGGACGTCAGCGAACAGACCGACGACACGACCCGCCACTGGTACGAGTACCAGGCGTCGTTCTTTGGGCCTCCGACTGGGCAGTAACCCGTTCCAGATCACCCCTGCGCGCCGACCGTTGGCGAATCGCACATGGCGAACCCCGACTGGAATCCCGACCTGTACCTGCGATTCGAGCGCGAACGTGAGTTGCCCGTGCTTGATCTGCTGCACCGGCTCGCGGACCGCCCGGTGCGACGGGGGGCGGATCTGGGCTGTGGACCGGGCAACTCCACGCGACACCTGCGACGACACCTCGGTGCCGACGCGCGGCTCGTAGGCGTGGATGTGGACGCGGCGATGATCGAGTCGGCCCGGGCGTCGGACGTCGATGCCAAGTGGGTACACCAGAGCATCAACGACTGGGCACCGACGGAGCCGTTCGACCTGATCTTTTCCAACGCCGCGCTCCAATGGGTGCACGGGCAGGACGCCCTGCTGCCCCGGCTGGTCGAATGCCTCGTCCCCGGCGGGCAACTCGCGGCCCAGATTCCGACGCACACGCACACCGCGGTCCATCAAGCGATCCACCAAACGATCGCCGACGGACCGTGGGCGGACGACTTGCAGCACCTCGCCGACACGTTCGAGATTCGCGAGCCGAGTGACTACTTCGACATCCTCACGCCGCACGCCGACGTCGAGTTGTGGGTGACGGAGTACATCCACGTCCTCGACGGCCCCGACGACATCGTCCGCTGGATTCGCGGCAGCGGCCTACGGCCGTTTCTGCAAGCCTTGCGTGACGGTCAACAAGACGACTTCCTGAACGCCTACACGCAGCGCATCCATGCCGCTTACCCGCAGCAAGCCGACGGATCGGTGCTGTTCCCCTTCCGTCGGCTGTTTTTCATCGCCACCCGCGCCGGATGACCGCAACGGAAAAGCCCCGCGTCACAGGACGCAGGGCTTTTCCTACTTGATTGAGATGACCGTCGGTTAGACCAACACCGGCTCTTCGGTCTTGGTCGCCGCCTGCGGCTCGGGGCGGTTACGGAGCACGCCGTCTTCCATGCGGGCACGGATCTTCACCAGTGCCTTGTTCTGGATCTGACGGACACGCTCCTTGGTCACACCGATGATGCGGCCGACCTGCTCGAGGGTGAGCGGGGCATCCTCTTCCTGGGCCCAGTTGAACCGGCGCTTGAGCACGGTCCGCTCGACGTCGGAAAGATCGGCCAGGTTCTCATCCACGATGGTCTTGAGCTCATCGACGCAGTCGTCCTCGACCAGCTCGCGACGAACCTCGTCCCAGTTGGACTTCTCGAGGTCCGGCTCGAACTCGACCGGGAAGCGCTGGCGGTGACGCGAGTGCTTCATGGCGGTCCGACTGAACGCCTTGAGGATCGCCCGGCAGGCGTAGGTGCTGAACTTGAAACCCTTGTCGACGTTGAACTTATCGACGGCCCGGATCAGCGCCATGTTGCCCTCGGAGACGATCTCGGCGAAGTCGACATCGCCAAGACGCGTCCGCTTGGCCATCGCCAGCACCAGCGCGAGGTTGGTGCGGACCAGGTACTCGCGGTAGTGCTCGAACTTGCGGTCCCATTCGACCAACTCGGAGGCGGTCTTCTTGTCCAAGCCCTTACGTTTCACGCGACGCTGGAGGATGCCCAGCTTCTTCTTGGCGTAGTTGAAGCGGAGGAACATGAGCTTCTCTTCCGCGGGCTTCATGAGCTGCGGCTGGCCCAGGTCCTTCTCGCCCTCGAACGCCTCGTCGCGGGTCGGCTGGTACCACCGGGTAAACGGCAGCGCCTTCTCGGAGTCCTCGACCTCGAAGAGCGCCTTTTCCACGCCACGCTGAGCGAATACTTCGGAGTCCATGAAATCGTACTCGATCTCAAGGACACGCTCCGCGTTTGCGCGCAGCAGACGCGGCACAGGATGGGACTTCTTATCTTTGTTTTCAGTGGCCATAGTCTCGGCCTGTTCTTTCGTTTCAGTTGCCATGGGGAGGCTCCTTCTCATCGTCATACGACCGCGTCGTGCGGTCGGTTTTTCACAATCGCGGGTGATGCCGAACGTTCCCGCCGGGCTGGCGAGGACCATTCGTGCCTCACTTGGAAACGTCGGCCGGGCCGGCGTCTGCGAGGTTGAGCGGCGTCGCCCCGCCGAACACATGGAACGGGTCGTCGACTGCTCGAGGATGTAATGGCTCCGCCGATCGGGTCTCGATCTCGGGCCGCCGGGATGGAAAGCGACAACGCTTGAGCACGGCCAAGTTCGGCCATCGGCATCGGCAAGCGTTCACCTACTTCATACACCCTGTTCGGTCGCGGGTTGCATGACCGGTGGGGGCCAAACTGTGTTTTCGCCGCGTGGTGCAAACGACACGCCGGCCCGAAGCCGAATCCATCGTTCTCACATCTTTTTGTCCCAATAGGTGCCTGGGCCGCTAAAAACGGGGCCGCCGGGGCGATCGGGCGTTTCAGATGTGCCGAGCAGCGCTGACAACGCGTCGCGAACTGGCGGACATGCCGCCCGTCGGACTGTCGTTCTGGCCGGGGCAACGACGGAGCCGGCAGTCGCCAGCACACCTCGCCGCACACAGTCAGACCCCCCGAGCCGACCACCGTTAGCAACATCGAGGTTGATAACGCCAGCTGGACCGTTGGGCAGTGCTTCCTTGTGTCGCCAATCGGCCGTCCGAGAAAATACGGGCCTGCCGATTGGCGGGAAGCGGTTGAGCAACATACAGGGCGGTGCGGGCGCGTCAAGGACTATTCACGTCACCGCCAGATTTCTTCTAATTTTCCGTGAGCCTGTAGAATCGGATAGTGCCCCCCGCGAACTCCAATCCTTCTACCGGCCCGAGGTCCGCGAAAGTCGGCGAGCCCAGTGCAGTCGCACCGACTCCGACGGGGGCAACGCCTGTGCCGGCCACGGCCCCCGGAGCCGGCACCCATCGCAAGCATGCCAACCCGCGCCGCTTGCACTTTGGCGGTACGTTCAATCCCATCCATCTGGGACATTTGATCTGTGCCCGGGCTGCCGCCGAGGCGCTCGGCTTTGACAGGGTGGTGCTCATCCCTTCAGGCCGGCCACCCCACCGCGACGACCCGGACCTCGCCCTCGCCGAACACCGCCTGGCCATGTGCAAGGCCGCCGTCGCCGTCGATCGCATGTTCGAGGTCAGTGACGTCGAACTCCGCCGCGACGGTCCCAGTTACACCTACGCCACCGCCGGGGTCCTCGGCGAGACGCTGGGCCTGCCGATCGACTGGCTCATCGGGGCTGATCAGCTCCCGACGCTACCGAAGTGGAACAACGCCGAGCGCCTGCCCGACCGCGTCCGCTTTCACGTCATGCGCCGCCCCGAACACGCGATCGACTGGTCGAGCATCCCTGCCCCGTGGGACGAGTTCAAGCAGCGTGCCGCCCTGACCCCACGCATCGAGATCAGCGCCACGACCGTTCGCGAACGCCTTCGCACCGGCATGAGCATCCGCTACCTCGTCCCCGGTGCCGTGAACGACTACATCAAGGAACACCGGCTGTACGTGGTGTGAGATGAGCTAACGCAGCCCAAACTCCGAAACCGTGCGTTCATCCAACCGACCTTCTGCCACCGCAAGGATGTTCTCGTGGACCGCGTCGAAAAGGAAGCACTCGACAAAAGCCGGGGCATCCTCATCCATCAGCGCAACGACGTAAATCGTCGCTTCCGGCTCATCCAGCGGCCGCACGGCAAACCAAACATGGTCGGGATGACTCCACGCTTGAAACTGGCAGATCAACGGCACGTTGTTTTCGGCAATCGGCACTGCGTCACTTTCGGATAACTCCGCGAATAGGTCCCCGAACCGATGCACTCACTCAAGCCGAGCGTTGGGCGGAGCCCTATCGGCCGATCTCTCTTTGATTGTCGCTTGGTAAGTTTCGACATAGAGCGGATCACGCCACGAGCCCATGCAACTCGGAGCCCAGTCGACCGGCGCGAGCGTCGGTAAGCCTGTTTCGGCATCGAGGTAGACAGTCGTATCGAACTCGACGATCGACCTCGACACTTCCGTCCAGAGCGCGGCGGCTTCGCCACGATCCCAATCCGCATTGGCATTACTGCGGGCATTCCCGACGATCTGACGTCGCTCCTGCCACTGCGTAAATGCCGGGCGAACCTGGGACCAGCCGAACCACCAAATGAGTTGGCCTGTTACAAGCAGTAGCAAGACAACTGCCACCCGCTGGATGAGACGATTAGGCCGTGGTGTCCGCGCGTAGCAGAGGGCTCTCGGCATAGTGGCTCTGACGTGCCATCGGCGCGAAAGTTGGCAGGAATGTCAAGACGTTTCTACACCTCGCTACCCTCTTGCCGTGCCGACGTTTGCCGACATGGTCTACGCCCCGCTGCTTCTCGGGGCGAAGCTACATCCGACGTGGCGGGCCAAGGCGGCCGAAGCGTTGGCGGAGCGGAATGGTGATGTCGCGCCGATCAACGGCCCTTGCGTGTTGATCCACGCCGTCAGCGTCGGGGAAGCCGCGGCGACGGCGGAACTGATACGGCGGCTACTCGCCGAGCAAGACGAACTCAACGTCGTGGTCTCGACGACGACCACGACGGGCTTTGCCCATGTGCAACGGCTCTTCGGCGAAGAGCCACGGGTGCGGTGCGTGCGCTTTCCGCTGGACCTGTCGAAGTACGTCCGGCGATTCCTCGATCGGCTGCGGCCGTCGGTGGTGATGCTGATGGAGCTTGAGGTCTGGCCCAACTTCATCGGCGAATGCCACCGCCGAGGCATCCCCGTCCTCGTGGGCAACGGGCGCATGACGACCAAGAGCTACAAGGGCTACCGCCGACTCGGGCCGCTGGCGAAGCCGATGTTCCGCAAGATCGACAGGGTGCTCGCCCAGGAGGCGACCTACGCCGAGCGGTTCACGGCGGTCGGTTGCCCGAATGTCGAGGTGGTCGGCTCGATGAAGTTCGACACCGCGAGCACCGAAGCACCCGAAGGTGTCGATGAGTTGCTCGAGGTGATGGGCTTGGGCGACGGTCCCGTGTGGGTGTGCGGGAGCACGGGGCCGGGGGAGGAAACGATCGTGCTCGATGCCTACCGAAAACTGCTCGAACAACGACCGGCGTTGCGACTGGTGATCGTTCCGAGGCATCCGCAGCGTTTTGAAGAGGTGGCAGGGATTATCGAGAAGACCGGTTTCTCGCTGAGCCGGCGAACGACACCTGTCGACAATCCGCAAGCGGTCATTCTCGGCGACACGATGGGCGAGTTGCGCAAGTGGTACGCGCTGGCGGACGTGGTACTGGTTGGTCGGACGCTGGTGGACCTTGGGGTGAGTCAGCGTGGCAGCGATATGATCGAGCCAGCGGCGCTGGGCAGGCATGTCGTCGTCGGCCCGTGGACCCAGAACTTTGCGGCAGCGATGACGGCGTTCAAGGAATCGCGCGCGATCCGTACCGTTGTCGGCAAAGACGGTGGCACGCCGTCGGCCATTGCGATCATGGCCGCCGTGGATTGGCCGCTGAGTCACGACGACGACTTTGCCCTGCGTGCCCGACAGGTGGTCCTCGAACAACGCGGGGCGACGGCGAAGCACGTCGAAGCCCTACAAGCCGCGTTGGGGAGCAGCGCAGCTACGATGTAACGAGAATGCATAGCCGCGTTGCTCCGCTGCACGGTTTACTCCGCCACGGTCGTCGCATTGCGAGCTTCGATCGCCAACGCCAGTTCCTCGGCGATCGGCGTCTCACCCGTGAACGTCCCGGCGTAGACCGTCCAACCCCGCCGGCCACGAACGCGAAAATGGTTGCGGGTCGTGTACGTCCCGCCCTCGACCTCGAACACGAGCATGCGCGCCTCGCCGTCCCAGGATTTATCGAGCACCTTGACGTATCCCTGATCGTCTTTCATCGCCGGCTTGAAGCCGAAGTTGAACGCCGCGTTGTGGCCGAACTCGTTGGCCCAGACGTAGATCGGCGGGGTGAAGCGGACGATGCCATAAGCAGTCTTACCGGTGGGGCTGAGCCAGACGTAGTGAATGTAGTTGTCGCCGGTTTTGACGTCGTCGAGTGCCCAGCCGACGGGCGGAGTCGCGACGGCTTCGAGATTGTCGATGTACTGCCCCGCCGCGGTCTGGGTCGCCGCCCGGGTGGCGGCTTGCTGCTGTGCGGTCAGGGGCGGAGCCTGCTTGGAACAGCCGATGACCAGTAGGAGCAAAAGCACAACGCCCCCGCCGCGGATTGACGGGGGCTTGCGGCAGGGACGTTGAGATGTCATGTGGGTACGCGCTCCTCGGCCAAGGCTTAGGTCTCGGCCGAAGTGCTAGGACTTCTTCCCGAACTTGCTCTTGTAGTTGCCGAACTTCTTCTGGAAGCGGTCCACGCGACCGGCGGTGTCAACGAAGGTCTGCTTGCCGGTGAAGAAGGGGTGGCTGGCGCTGGAGATGTCCACCTTGATCAGCGGATACTCCTTGCCTTCGTGCTCGATCGTGTCGTTGGACGGGGCACAGGAACGGCTAACGAACTTGTAGCCGGCACCGGGGTCCTGGAACACGACTTCGCGGTAGTTGGGGTGGATTTCCTTCTTCATGGTGGCTCGCTTTCGGGGACGGCGACGTTAGGCGCAGCCACGGCAACGGACAAGCGTGCCTCATCCACCGCGGCGATGGCGGACGATCTCACCGCTGGCGATGTAGATCACGTCCTCGGCGATATTGGTGCAGTGGTCGCCGATCCGTTCGAGACTCTTGGCGATCAGAATGATCGAAAAGTCCTGGCTCATCCGGCGATCCTTGCCCGCCTGATCGAGGCCTTCGGTGTCGGTGGGCATGCGAGCGAGCATGCTCTGGACGGTGTCGTGGTAGAGCGCGTCGAGCCGCTCATCGCCGTCGATGACGTCCTGAGCAGCCATCTCATCTTGCAGATTAAACGCCCGAACTGCGTCGCCGAGCAACTTCTCCGCGCCGGCCGCGAGTTCACGTAGCGACGGCGGGAGGTCGACGTCCTCACCGTTGTCTCGGGCCTTGATCAATGGCCGGCCGTTGCGGGCGATGTTGACCGCGCAGTCACCGATCCGCTCGAAATCGGCGTTGGCCTTGATGATCGTCGTGAGCAAGCGCAGGTCCGTCGCGGCCGGCTGGAACAAGGCCAGCAGGTTGATCGCCTGCTTTTCGACTGCGACCTCTTCGACGTCGATGCGGGCATCGGCTTTATGAATCTTCTTCACCAGCCCCGGGTCGCCGTCGATCACCGCTCGTACCGCGCGCTCGACCGACTGCGTCACACGGGCGGCCATGCGGGCCATCCGCTCTTGCAGTTCTTCGATCCCGTGATGGAGCATCATCGGCATAGGTACTTCGGTTCCTTCCCCAACGTGCCGGGCCTGCGCGACCCGGTCGCCGAAACCATGCACAAACATCAATGCTTCGTCAAACCAACGCTCATTCGGATTTCGCACCACGCGGACCGAACACCTCGTCGGCCGTCTTCCGCGCCACCCAGCCGACGTGCTCCCGGAGCTTGGAGCAATCGAAGAGGCTGGCCGCGTCATCCGGAACGGCCGGCCCGGCGTAACCGTTGTGCGCCGCGAGTTGGGCCAGCGTGAACGGGCTGACGTTGTCGACCGCGGCGGCGTGGTAGGCCTCGAAGCCGGGTCGCGGCGTTTCGAGCAGACGGGCGAACACGTCGGTCACATCGTCGATCATGATGTAGGTGCCGTACTCGGCGAAATCTTCGATCGGCCGATCAAGGTTACGACGCTGGCGGAACCACCAACTGTCATTACGCACGACGCCCGGCAACCGCAACGCCGCGACCGACAGACCAGCGTTCTGCGCGAGGTAACGGGCGTAAGTTTCGTTGGCGACCTTCGACGCGCCGTAAGGGTTGGGTGGCTCGACCGGGTGGGTCTCGTCGAACGGAATCACCGCCGGCGCGGGCTTCTTCTCATCAGCACCGAAGTAGCGGTACACCTGGCAACTGCTGGTGTAAACGACACGCCCGATGCCGAGATCGGACGCTGTTTGCAACACGGTCGAGCCGGCGGCGGTGTTGCGGGTGAACACACCGGTCGGCGTGTCGCGATACGCATCGGGCAACTCGCCCAGGTGAGCCACCGCGTCCGCGCCTTCGAGCAGCGGCTGAAGCGCGGCACGGTCGGCAAGTTCCACGTATCGCCAAGGGCTCGGCGCGTCGGCCGGCGGCTTGCGCACATCGAGGTTCAACACGTCATGGCCGTCGGCATGCAAACGCTCGACCAGGGCCGACCCGATCCGCCCGCTTCCACCTGTCACGACGATGCGCATGAGTTCACCTTACGCCGATGCTTTGTGTTTGGGCTTGGATCGCTTGGCCAGCATCGGGGCCAGGTACTTGGCCGTGAAGCTCGCCTTGGTCAGCTTGGCCACGTCCTCGGGAGTGCCTTCGGCGATGATCGTCCCGCCGCCGTCGCCGCCCTCGGGGCCGAGGTCGATGATCCAGTCGGCACACTTGATCACGTCGAGGTTGTGCTCGATGACCAGGACCGTGTTGCCCAGATCGGCCAGGCGATCGAGCACGTCGAGGAGCTTTCGGATGTCCTCGAAGTGCAGGCCGGTGGTGGGTTCGTCGAGGACGTAGAACGTGTGGCCCGTCGGGTTCTTGCCGAGCTCGCTGGCGAGCTTGACGCGCTGGGCCTCGCCGCCGGAGAGCTGGGTGGAGGGCTGGCCGAGGCGGACGTAGCCGAGGCCGACGTCGTTGAGCGCTTTGAGCATGCGATGGATCGCGGGGAAGTTCTCGAAGAACTCGCAGGCCTCCTCGATGGTCATCGCGAGGATGTCGGCGATGGACTTGCCGCGGTACTTCACCTCCAGCGTCTCGGGGTTGTAGCGGGCCCCGTGGCAAGCTTCGCACTCGACGTACACGTCGGGCAGGAAGTGCATCTCGATGAGCTTCTGGCCCTGCCCCTGGCACGCCTCGCACCGGCCGCCCTTGACGTTGAACGAGAACCGGCCGGGCTTGTAGCCGCGGAGCTTGGACTCGCGGGTTTGCGAAAACACCTTGCGGATTTCGTCGAAGCTGCCGGTGTAGGTCGCGGGGTTGGAGCGCGGGGTGCGGCCGATGGGCGACTGGTCGATCTCGATGACCTTGTCGACCTGACCGGCGCCGGTGAGCGACTTGTGTTGGCCGGGTTTGACGCGGGAGCCGTAGACCTTGCGCTTGAGCGCGGGGAGCAGCGTCTGGTTGACGAGCGTGGATTTACCGGAGCCCGAGACGCCGGTGACGCAGACGAAGCCACCGAGGGGGAACTTGGCCGAGACGTCCTTGAGGTTGTTGGCTTTCGCGCCTTTAACCTCGATGCACTTCTTCCTGTCGAGCTTACGGCGTTGCTCGGGGGTGGCGATGAACTTCTCGCCGGTGAGGTATTGAACGGTGACCGAGTGGTTCTGCGTGAGCACGCCCGGCATGTCGCCCTGGGCGACGACGTTGCCGCCGTGGGCACCGGCGGCGGGGCCGATGTCGATGAGGTGGTCGGCGGCGCGGATGCAGTCCTCGTCGTGCTCGACCATGAGCACGGTGTTGCCGATGTCGCGCAGGGCGAGCAGCGTGTTGATCAGTCGGTCGTTGTCACGCTGGTGCAGGCCGATGGTCGGTTCGTCGAGGACGTAGCAGACGCCGACGAGTTTGGAGCCGACCTGGGTGGCAAGGCGGATGCGCTGGGCTTCCCCGCCGGAGAGGGAGCCGGTCTTTCGGGCGAGATTGAGGTAGCCGAGTCCGACGTCGTTGAGAAAGCCGAGGCGTGAGGCGACTTCCTTGCGGATCGGCGCGGCGATCAGTTCGCCCTCCTCGCTGAGACGGAGGTTGTCGAAGAACTCGAGCGCATCGACGACGTTCATGCGGGTCAGGTCATCGATGGAATGGCCCGGCAGTTTGGTCGTGTCGCCCTTGGGGGCTTTGGCGGGCTTCTCGCCGGTGCTGTTGAGCCGGACCGAGAGCGCGTCGGTCTTCAGCCGCTTGCCATTGCACTGCGGACACGGCTGCTCGGACATGTAGCTGTTGAGCCGTTGCTTGACGTAGTCGGAATCCGTCGACTCGAAGCGGCGTTGCAAGTTCGGGATGACGCCCTCGAACCGCATGCCCTTCTTGTTGGTGCCGAAGAGCAAGGCGTCCTTCTGTGCCTTGGTCATGTCCTTGAACGGCGCGTGGTAGTCCACGCCGAACTCCCGGCAGAAGGTCCGCAGCACCCGGGCGTAGTAGATGTTCATCCGCTTGCCGTTACGCCGCCAGCCTTCGACCGCGCCGTTCTCCAGCGACAGGTCCGGGTCGGGCACGACCATGTCCGGGTCGAACTTGAACGTCGTGCCCAAACCGTGGCAAGACTCGCAAGCGCCCTGCGGTGAGTTGAACGAAAACAGCCGCGGCTCGAGCTCGGGCAAACTCACATGCGGATGGTCCGGGCAAGCGAAGTGCTCGGAGTAGAGGTGGTCGACCCACTCGCCATCTTCCTCGACGGTGATGATCACGTTGCCGCGCGTGAGTTGCAGGGCCGTCTCGACGCTGTCGGCCAGGCGGGAGCGGATCTCGTCCTTCAGCACGATGCGATCCACCACGGCGGCGATGTCGTGCTTGTAGGTCTTGGCGAGCTTGGGGAAGTCGCCGTCCTTGATGTCGATGATCTCGCCGTCGACGCGGGCGCGGACGAAGCCCTGCTTGACGATCGCGCCGAAGGTTTCCTTATGCTCGCCCTTCTGCTGCGAAACCAGAGGGGCCATGACCATGAGCTTGGTCTTGGCGGGTCGTTTCATCACGTCATCGACGATCTGGCTCGGCGACTGCGAAGAGATCACCCGCCCACATTCCCAGCAGTGCGGAGTCCCCGCCCGCGCGAAGAGCACGCGCAGGTAGTCGTAGATCTCCGTCGTGGTCGCGACGGTGGAGCGCGGGTTGTGCGAGGAGCCGCGCTGCTCGATGGCGATCGTCGGCGGCAGGCCGTCGATGCTCTCGATGTCCGGCTTCTGCAGCTGATCCAGGAACTGCCGGGCGTATGCGCTCAGCGACTCCATGTACTTGCGTTGCCCCTCGGCGTAGACCGTGTCGAACGCGAGCGTCGACTTGCCACTGCCCGAGAGCCCGGTCACGACGGTGAGCTTGTCGCGGGGGATGTCGAGGTCGATCGATTTGAGATTGTGCTCGGCCGCCCCACGGACGCGGATGGATTTGGTCGGATCGGGCGCGCTCGTTGCCATCGGCCCGTACGATAGCGTGGCGAAACCGTACGGCGTAAGTTCGGGTTACCCAAAATGAAAGTTTTCGCTCAAACGTTCGCGTGAGCCGGCTCGGTCTCGATGTCGGCCCGCTCCACGCTCGCGATGCAGTTGTTGTTGCCCATCTGCTCGGCGGTTTCCATGAGCCGCCAAGTGCCGTGGTCATCCCAGCCGGCCAGGTGGTAGCCGAGGCGTTGCAGTTGCGCAAGCATCAACGCCGCCCGGCCGGCCCCGTGGCTGGCGAGGATCAGCCGCGGCTTGTGCTCGGCCAGTGTCTGCTCCGCGCCGGCGAGGACCAGATGCTCGGCCCCCTCGGTGTCGATCTTGATCACGTTCGGCGGCGGGAGCGTCGGGTCCTCGCGCCGCAGATCGTCGAGCGTCACCAGCCGAACGGTGTCGGCCTTGGCACCGAGCCCGAGATTCGCCCGACCGATCGACGCCTCCCCGCCACTGACTTTCGTGAGCACCGCGCTGCCGCCGGCCATGTCATCGACTTGCAGCTCCACGCCCTCCTCGGTCACGTCCCCCACGGCATCGGCGATGACCCGGGCACGCGGCTCGTCGGCGAGGTTCTTCTCCAACAACTGTCGGTTGGGCGTGAACGGCTCGAACGCGATCAGCTTCGCCACGTCAAGCTTCGCCAGCGTGTACCGGGCGTAGTAGCCGATGTTCGCGCCGACGTCGTAAAACGTGTCGCCGGGCCGAGTCATGTGATGGAACAGCCCGAGCACCGGGGCGTGGCCGCGGAAGGGCGTTTTGCCCAGCAGCCAGCGGTGACGCCGCACGGAAAACGTGAACTTCCCGATGTGCGCGACATCGCGTGTGACCGGCAAGTCGGGAGCCATGCGTGCGGCGATGCGGTTGATCCCAAGGCCACGGAGCGTGTTGCGGAGTTTGACGTACAGGTCAGGCATGCACTGCTTCGGGTTCGGCGACCTTGTCGGTCTCTTCCTCGTCTTCGATCTCTTTCGCCGGTTCGCGGTCACGGAGAATCTTCGCGGGGTTGCCGCCGGCGATCTTGCCGTCGGGGACGTTCTTGAACACGCTCGAACGCGCACCGACGATCGCGCGGTCACCGATCGTGACGTTGGGCCCGACGAACGCGTCGGCCGCGACCCACGCCTCGTCCCCGACCGTGATCGGCGGACGCAACAGCGGGAACTCCGGATCGTTGAAATCGTGCGTTCCGGCACACAGGTGCGCGTATTGGCTGATGACCACGCGCTTGCCGATGGTGATCTTGCCGAGCGAGTAGAGGATGGCCGAGTCGCCGACCATGGCGTGGTCGTCGATCTCGACGTTCCAGGGGATCTCGATGTGGGCCGAGGGGCGCACGCGGACGTGCTTGCCGATCTCGGCGCCGAAGAGCCGCAGGAGAAAACGCCGCCAGCCGTACCAGTTGTGAAAGCTCAGGCGAAACGCGGTGCCTTGGGTCGCCATCCAGAGAACGCGTTTGACGTTCTGGCCGAAGGTCCACGGGCTCTTGGCGGCGACGTCGTCGTTGCCCAGCTGCGGAACACGGCGGACCTGCGGGCGATACGGCCGGGTCTGCAGTTGCTTAGCGCCGCGCGACGTGGTGCCGTTGGTGGCGGCCCCGTTGCCGTGGACAGCAACTTCAGGGAGTTCGTCGGGGACGTTGTCGTCGAGCGCGAAACGCCGGTCGGCTTCGGAGATGCGCTGCACCGCGACGCCGCCCTCGCCGGTAGCCAGGCCCTGCTCGGTCCAGATGCCGCTGTCCTTGAGGCGTTTGAGTTCGCGGAACTTGGCGTGGACCATGTGCTCGTACACCGCGATCGCACTGCTCAAGCCCAGGCCCGCGCGGCCGTCAAGGATGCCCAGGCGGATGATGTACATGTAAAGAAATCGCCAAAGCCACGGCAACGGCACCCACGGCATCACCCGGCTCTTGATGAACCGCAAACGCACAATGCGGTTCTTGAAGAAGTTGCCGCCGGGCCAATCCTCCGGCTCGTCGTACATCTGCCGCGCTTCGAGCGTCGAGTAGCGATTGTGCTTTGCGTAGAAGTGCTCGAGCCCGCGGCGGTCCTCGTGGAGCAGGTGCTTGGCGCGGGGCAGGTAGTCGACCGGGCCGTCGACGACCATGTGCTCGTGGACGAGGCGGTCCTCGTACTCGGCGGTGCCGCGCTTGAAGAGGCGCAGGTTCCAACTCGGGTAGTACCCGCAGTGGCGGATGCTCGCCCCGTTGAAGATGAACAGGCGGTTGATGTAGTACCCGGCAACCTCGGGCTTCTCGGCGTTGCCCGATGCGATCTCGACGATCAGGTCCCGCAGCTCCGGCGTCACCGCCTCGTCGGCGTCGATGATCAACACCCAGTCGCCGGTCATCGGCAGGTTCTTGAGCGCCCAGTTCTTCTGCCCGGCGTAGCCCTCCCAGTCGTGATGCACGAACTTGGCATCGAACGACTCGGCGATCTCGCGGGTGCGGTCGGTGCTGCCGGAGTCGACCACGAACACCTCATCGCACCACCCCGCCAGCGACGCCAGCGTGTGGGGCAGGTTCAACTCCTCGTTGAACGTTTGGATCAGGACGCTCAGAGACATCGGCTTGGGCTGGTCATCAACGTTGGGGTCCCCCGCATGCACGCACACACCCTACCACGTTCGTCGGCGGTTAGCGTGGCGAACTTGGGTGGAAGGGCAGGGAGCTGCGCTATACGTGATCAACGAACGACGGCCGAGGCCCGCCACGCAGCCAGGCGTAGGTTTCCGCAAAACGATCCAGTGCCACGGGCCAGGCATATTCCCTTTCCACGACGGTCCGGCCGCGCTCACTCATGGCCGATAACGTCTCGCGTCCAGCACCGAGGGCTTCGCGGAGGACGGGCTCCAAGTTCGTCGCGTCGACCTGCCAGCCGGCGTTTTCCTTGCCGAGCCAGTCCCACGGGCTGTTGGCCGGGGCGATGACGGGGCGGGCGTGGGCGAGGGCTTCGCCGACGACGACGCCGAAGTTTTCCCAATCGCTGGGCAGGACGAACACGTCGGCGGCATTGAACAGCGCGGCCTTTGCGTCGCCGTAGACCGCGCCGGGCATCTCGGCGGGTGCGTCGCCCAGAGCCACGCGGACCTCGGCCATGTGGCCATCCTGATCCGGGCCTGCAAGGACCAATCGCCAGTCGGGAAACTGACCGCGCAGCTTCCGCCACGTCTCGGCCAATCGGAGCAGTCCCTTCTTCCGATCGAATAGTCCGAGGTACAGCAGCGTCCGCTCGCCGGTCATCGGCTCGACCGACGCCGGCACGTCGACGCCGGGCGCGACCACCGCTACCGGTTGCTTTAGCCCGGCGGCACGGATCGTCTCCAGCTCGGCCGTGCATGTCGCGTGAAACGCGTCAACGCTTTCGAGCAGCTTGCGGTCGTAGAGGACACTCGCGATCGCCTTGCGGCCGCGATGCTTGGCGAGCATTTGCGGATAGAGCGAGCCGTGCGGGCTGAGAATGACCGGGGCGCCTGCGTCGCGTGCCCCGCGCAGGGCCGACACGTTGGCGAGCATCCGCAACCCGCCGTGGAGATGCACGACGCCATCCCCAACACGGTCGGCCACCGTCCGCCGAAGCGCCGGCATGTACGCGAACATCCTCGGCCCGCGCCGACGCAGCCGCACCGCCTCGATCTCCCCGGCGTCGTCGAACCCGTCCTCCATCCCGACCACCGTGTCGCCCCGCCGACCGGCAAGATCAAGCACGACACTCCACACACCGCCACCGAGACGGGAGACATGCGGGGTGACGTGGAGGGCGTGCATGGGGGAGCGTTGGTAGTTGGTAGAACTTAGTTGGTAGACCTGCTAGCGAGACCGCAGGACGCATCGAAGCAGGTCTACCAACTAAGTTCTACCAACTACCGACTATGCTTCTCCCCATGCAGCCGGACTTCTGGTCGGAACTTCATGGGGAGGCGTTCGCGGGCGTGCCGGTCTTGGTCACCGGGGGTGCGGGGTTCATCGGGTCGCACCTGAGCGAAGCGCTCGTCGCGCTCGGGGCGGACGTGCGGGTGTTCGACAATCTCAGCGAGGGCGATCGCGACAACCTGCCCGACGGGGTCGAACTCATCGAAGGCGATCTACTGGATGCGGACGCGGTCAAAGACGCGGCGATGGGTCGGCGGACGGTGTTTCATCTCGCCGCGTTGGTCAGCGTGCCGCGGAGCGTGCTGCACCCGGCGGAGTATCACACCGTCAACGCCACCGGCACGCTCAACGTCCTCGAAGCCGCCCGGCTCGGCGGGGTGCAGCGCGTGGTCTACTCCGCCAGCAGCAGCGCTTACGGCGACAGCGAAGTTCTGCCCAAGGTCGAGACGATGCCGCCCGCTCCGCGTAGTCCGTACGCCGCGACGAAGCTCGCCGGCGAGGAGCTGGTCCGCAGCTACGCCCACTGCTACGACCTCGACACCGCGGCCCTGCGTTACTTCAACATCTTCGGCCCGCGGCAGAAGGCCGACAGCGCCTACGCCGGTGTCGTCGCGGCGTTCGCCAAGGCGCTGCTCAACGGCGAGCATCCGAAGATTTACGGCGACGGCACCGCGAGCCGGGACTTCACGTTCGTTGCCAACGTCGCCCACGCGAACCTGTTGGCAGGACGATTCGATGGTCGCCTCAACGGCGGCCTGTTCAACGTCGCCACCGGCGTGCGGCACACGATCAACGCCTTGGCCGAAACCATGGCCCGGCTCATCGGCAAGTCGGAACTCACGCCCGTGCATGGCCCGGAGCGTGCCGGGGATGTGATGCACTCACTGGCCGACCTCGAGCACAGCCGATCGGTGCTGGGGTACGAGCCGGTCGTACCCTTCGATGATGGGATGCGAAAAACGGTCGCGTGGTATGCGGAGCAGTTTGGGAAAACGACTGAAGCCGAGGGATGAGTCTGCGAATCCCCGGATCGTGGCCGGACGCGCGTTCGATCCGGGGATTCGCAGACTCATCCCTCGGCTTCATGCTCACACCACTTTCTTGGCTTTGTTCCAGTAGCGCGAGAATCGTTTGAGGTCGACGACGCCGTCGATAGCCGCGAAGGGTTCGTCGTCGATGACGGCGATGTGGTGCTGCTCGACGAGCTTTTTGTGGGCCGGGTCGGGGCTGCGGAGGGTGACGAGTTTCGCATTGGGCAACTCGTCGACGACCTCGACGCCGGGCAGTTCGGCCAGGCATTGATCGACGAAGGTCTTGCGCTTGTCGGTCCAACCGTTGGCGTTCCACATGAAGACGCCTTTGCCGCCGGTGGCTTCGAGCGCGGGGTTGGTCTCGCGCAGGGCGTCGTCCCAGACGAGGGCGACGTCGCCGCTGGTCGTCTGCTGGCTCGGCTCGACATCGACCTTCCAGTTCACGTTCTGCCCGTCGCCGCCTTCGCCGTTCGTGAAGTAATCGTCGTTGAGCTGTTCGTAGCTTTTGTCGGTGGGGTCGTTCTTGGCGTGGGTGTCGAAGCGGTCGCCGCTGTACTTCACCACGTTGCCGCGGTTGGCAATGTAGGGCTTGTGGCTGAAGGTGCTCGCGACCCACTGCCACGAGAGGCTGTTGCTCGCCTCGTCACCGTCGAGCAGGTGTTCGAGGAACCATTCGGCACCGGCTTGCCATTTCACGCGCCGGGCGTGGACGACGTAGGCGGCGATCCACATGCGGGCGTGATTGTGCAGGTAGCCCGTCTCGTGGAGCTCGCGGGCGAAGTGGTCGACCCAATCAACGCCGGTCTCGGCGTTCAGGATGTCCTCGGGCAACTCGTCCGCATAATCGCCCGGCCCATGCCCGGTCTTCCACGGCTCCAGGTCCTTCCACACCTTGTCGCCCACATGGTCCCACACCCGCTGGTAGAAATCCCGCCAGCCGAGCTCGTTGATGAACTTCTCGACCTGATGCCGTTTGTGGTTCTGCAACGCGTGGTCGCGGCACTCGGCGAGGCTCAGGCAGCCGTGGCGGAGGTAGGCCGATAACCGTGTCGCGTCACCGTCAAGGCCGTTGCGAGTCTTGGCATAACGGACCGGGTCGATGGCGTGCAGGCGCTGCAGGGCGGCCTTGCGACCGCCGGCCAACGGCAGGGAATCGGCTTTGGGTGTGGATCGGGCGTACTCGGGCATCGCCAAACCCTCCCGCAAAGCCAACGCCCGCCCAACGGCGAATCGTGTTTCAATCCTCAAAGAAACCTCTTGCCGCGCCCACTGGGTCGGCTATGCTCCAAGCATTCATCCGTTCAGCCGGATGAACGGATTGACGACATGCCCGCCCTTGCGACGAAAACTTCCGCCCCCGACGCCCTGCTGGGCTGGATGGGCTCGCTCTCGGACCCGACGCGGCTGCGGCTGCTTCGGCTGCTGGAGCGTGAAGAGCTTGGCGTCGTCGATTTGTGCGATGTGCTGCAGATGCCCCAGTCCACCGTCTCGCGGCACCTGAAAGTGCTCTCAGACCAAGGCTGGCTCCGCTCACGCCGACGCGGCACCACCCGGCTCTACCGCACCGTCCTCGACGAACTCGAACAACCCGCCCGCGAACTCTGGCTCGTCGCTCGTGGCCAGACCGACGCCTGGGCCACCACCCGCCAGGACGCCCTGCGGCTCAAGACACGCTTGTCCGAACGCAACGCCGCGGCGAAGCAGTTTTTCAGCGGCAAGGCCGGCGAATGGGATCGGCTCCGCAGCGAGTACTACGGGGCCGGCTGGGAGACCGCCGCCCTGCTCGCGCTGTTGCCGGCTGATTACGTCGTGGCCGACCTCGGCTGCGGCACCGGCTCGACCCTCGCCGCCTTGGCCGGCAACGTCCACACCGCCGTCGGCGTCGACAACAACGCCCAGATGCTCAAGGCCGCCGCCCGACGCACCGCGAACTTCGACAACATCGACCTCCGCACCGGCGACCTGGAAAACCTCCCGCTCACCGACGGCGAAGCCAACGCCGCCATCCTCTCGCTCGTGCTCGGCTACCTCGACGAACCGACCGACGTGTTGGCCGAGATGGCCCGCGTGATTGAGCCCGGCGGCAAGGCCGTCATCGTCGACCTGCTCCCCCACGACCGCGACGACATCCGCGACCAACTCGGCCAAGTCCACGCCGGCATCAGCGAGGAAATGCTCGGAGAAGCCTTGAAAGACGTCGGCCTCGTGCCGATGAGCTACACCGCCTTGCCGCCGGCCGACGACGCAAAGGGGCCGGCCCTGTTCCTCGCTACGGCAACCCAAGGAGGCTTGTGAGCCAGCCGCTCGACTATGAAAAGGCGAAACACGGAAAGCGGAGTCACGCCAGAGGCTGGATAACTTTCGCGATAGTCGTTGCCGTTGTTCTTGTCACTGCACTGCTGTTGCTCGGGTCTTGGGGCAATGCGATGAGGAAGATTCAGAACAAGAAAACGATTAACAGCACTACTGCTCCCGCAAACCTTCCTCAATGACCTCAGCTGACGCGACCAGTCGCGTCGCACCTTCCGACCTCTACCAACTAAGTTCTACCAACTACCTACTTCCCAACACCATGACCCAACTAGCCACCGAACCGACCAAGTCCATCAACGCCGACACTGGCTTCGAGTACAAGATCGCCGACATCTCGCTGCACGAGTGGGGCCGCAAGGAGCTGCTGCTTGCCGAGCAGGAGATGCCGGGCCTAATGGCGTGCCGCGAGGAGTACGGGCCGAGCAAGCCGCTCAAGGGCCTGAACATCGGCGGCTCGCTGCACATGACCGTGCAGACCGCCGTGCTCATCGAGACCCTCGTCGAGCTGGGCGCCAACGTCCGCTGGTGCTCGTGCAACATCTTCTCCACCCAGGACCAGGCCGCCGCGGCCGTCGTCGTCGGGCCCAACGGCACGATCGACAACCCGCAGGGCGTGCCTTGCTTCGCGTGGAAGGGTGAGACGCTCGAAGAGTACTGGGCCTGCACCGAGCGCATGCTCGACTTCGGCGACGGCCAGGGTCCCGACCAGATCGTCGACGATGGCGGCGACGCGACGCTGCTGATCCTCAAGGGCAAGGAGTTCGCCGAGGCCGGTGCCGTCCCCGGCCCGGAAACGACCGACAACGCCGAGTACAAGGAAGTCCTCAAGATCCTGGCCAAGACCATCGCGGCCGACAACCAGCGCTGGGTCAAGGCCGCCGAGACCTGCAAGGGCGTGACCGAGGAGACCACCACCGGCGTGAAGAACCTGGTCAAGTATGCCAAGGAAGGCACGCTCGCCGTCCCCGCGATCAACGTCAACGACTCCTGCACCAAGAGCAAGTTCGACAACATGTACGGCTGCCGGCACTCGCTGATCGACGGCCTGTTCCGCGCGACCGACGTCATGGTCAGCGGCAAGGTCGCGGTCGTCTGCGGCTACGGCGACGTCGGCAAGGGCTGTGCCCAGTCGCTCAAGGGCCAGGGTGCCCGCGTGATCGTCACCGAGATCGACCCGATCTGCGCCCTGCAGGCGTCGATGGAAGGTTTTGAAGTCAAGCCGATCGAGGACACGCTCGAGGAAGCCGACATCTTCATCACGACAACCGGCAACTACAAGATCATCACCGCCGACCACATGGCGAAGATGAAGGACAAGGCCATCGTCGGCAACATCGGTCACTTCGACAACGAAATCGAAATGGCCGAGCTGAAGAAGATGACCACGCGCACCAACATCAAGCCGCAGTACGACATGTTCACCTTCGAGGACGGCCACTCTGTTCTAATTCTCGCCGAGGGTCGTCTGCTCAACCTCGGCTGCGCCACCGGCCACCCGAGCTTCGTGATGTCGAACAGCTTCACCAACCAGGTGATCGCCCAGATCGAGCTGTTCAAGAACACGTCGAACTACGACAACGCCGTCTACGTGCTGCCGAAGCACCTGGACGAGAAGGTCGCGCGCCT
>JBCDCH010000032.1 GCA_039182125.1 Planctomycetota bacterium | reverse complement strand
GGAACAGGTTGTTGAAGTGCCGGTTGAGGAACCCGCTCCGACCCCCGTGCAGGAGGAAGCCTTCGCTCAGCCCGTCGAAGCGCCCGATGTCCAACCTGCACCCGAGCCGGCGCTGCGGTTGTCGATGGTGCCGGAAGACGAGTCGGAATCGGTTGTCGATCTACCGGTGGGCGGTGATGTGGTTGCGGCGGTGTTGGAGTCTCGGCCTGACCTCATCGCCTGTAAGATTGACGTGCCGGGCAACGTGGGCCGTCTGGCCATTCGACGCGACGGTCGGCTCGCGCTGCTGAGTGTCGCGGACGAGCACCTCGCCGACCTGGAACAGCATGCGACGGCGCTGCACTGGATCCAACAGTCGGCCGGGCTGATCGCACAGGCATTGCCGCAACTGGCCGTCCGGTCTGACGTCTCACCGGTGCTGATGTTGCTCGTGGCCCACCGCCGCGCAGACGCCTCGGCCTTGCAGCCGCTGGTCGCCTCGGGCAAGGTCGAACTGCTGCCGTATCGCAAAGTGAAGTGGGGCGAGAAGACCGGTCTGTTGCTCGCAGCTTGATTGCGGCGTCAGACCTCGAAGTCTTCGTAGGTCGACTCGTCACGGGTGAGGATGTGTCGGCCGATCTCGAGCTTGTGGACAACGGACTCCATGTTGCCGGGCCGTTTGCTCTGCTTGCTGGCGACACATTCCATGACGACCTGACTGACCACCGGCGGGACGCGCGGGTTGAGGTCTTGCGGGGTCTGAATGCGGCTGTCGACGAGGAAGGCGTTGTCGCCACCCTTTTTCTTGACGGTGTAAGCCGTGGGGATATGGGTACCGGTGAGTGCCCAGTAAAGCGTTGCTCCGAAGTTGTACGCGTCGGTCGTGATGTCGACGGGTTTGCGAAGCACCTGCTCGGGGGCGATGAAGTCGGGCGTGCCCTGGATACGGTCCTTGATGGTGCCGATCGGGCATGACTGGCCGTAGTCGATCACCTTCACCATGCCCTCGGTGTCGCGCATGATGTTGTTGGGCTTCATGTCGCAGTGCACATAGCCAAGGTTGTGCATGTACTGCAAGCCACGACCGGCCTGAATGAAGGTGTCGAGCGCCTCAAGCATCGACTGCGGTGGTTTCACGTCGAGCGAGTGCCCCTCGACCAGTTCGAGAATCAGGTATGCTTCGGTGATCTTCAATAGCATCGACTTGCTGATCTTCAGATCGAAGGTCCGGCGCAGGTTTGGGTGGTTGAACTGGCGGGCGATCTCGAACTCCGCCTCCATCTGTTCGACAAAGCGGATGTCCTTGGGGTTGTGGCGAACGACGTGCTTGAGGGCGACCTCGCGGCCCGTGCGGCTGTCCCGGGCGCGGTAAATCGTGCTGCCGGCACCTTCGCCGAGTCGCTCGATGATGTCGTAGTGGAGCAGACGCTGAGACATCGGGCGTTACTTCGACAGGGACGGGGTTGAGACAGGTACGAACATCCGCGGGCGGACGGCATCAACACGGGCCGGACGGGGCGAGATGTGGCATTGGCCCGCTACAGGCATCTTCATCGGTCGTCCGCCGGGGTGTGATAAGCAGCCGGGCTCGGATGAGCGAGCAAATGGCCGGCGACGGCCTCAATCGGGAGGGGGGAAAGACAACGCACGAATCGCATTATACGTGCTGTCTTGGCACCCGCGTCAGGGTTTTGGCCGCATACACACCGCATTCCAGCGAAGTTACGGACCAATCCGATCCGTGTCCAATCGTCGATGGTTCATCGACCCGTGCGTTACCGGCGCGTCGTGATCACGGTCGGACTGCCGCCGGTCAAGGAAGGGGTGTCGTCGAGTGTGTTGCCGAGCGATGACGGGGTCGTGGTGTCGGTGGCGACCACGAGGACGGGGGCCTGATCGACGGGCGTAAGCGGCTCCGGCTCCAAGGCGAGTAACAGCCCGCCCGTCAGGGTCAAAACGGCCAGAAACGAAAAAAACACCGTGATCTGTCGGGTTGGCTGCATCGAGAATCCTGCGGCAGGTGTGTACGAGGTCGACGTCCGTGGCGATCCGTCCGATAACCGGATGTTGCCCTGTTGTAGTGGAATCGGAATCTGTGCCAAGCGCACGCCAGATTTTCGCCAGCGCGGCAGGTGATCGGACGTCGGCTCAGGGGCGAACGAGTCGCTGCAACTCCGCGGGGGAGATCGTGATCGATCGCCCGCCAGTGGATTTGGCCAGGTTCTCGAACGTTCCGTCGAAGTGATCGCTGCCGACCGCGACGGTGAAGACCGGTACCGAGACCGTGTGTGGACGCTCTCCGAACGCATCGCCGGGTACCTGCCAAGCCTTGGCGCTGATGAGCACGACGGTTCCCGTCGGCACCAAACCGCCGGCCGCCGTTTCCGCGATGGCCAGTGCCGCGGGCAGGTCCGATGCCGGGCCAGCGTCGAGGTCGATGACGGTGTCGTACAAGTCCGTCGCCGTGGACCGCGTCCATTGCGTGGGGGCGACCGGATACACCAGCTCCGGCGTCTCGCCGGCGAGCACCATTTGCACCGGCCGCTGCTCGTCGAGGCTTTGAACGCTCTTGCGGATGAGTCGAGCGTACTCCTCGCGATGCTCGGCGAAGCTCGGCCCGACATCCAGCACGTACACCACGGGGCCATCCTCGGGCAGCAACAACTCGAGCACCATCGGGTCACGGTCGGCCGCCGCCTCGCCGGAGGTCGCGACGATGGCGCCGCCGACGATCAGCCCCGCCGTCACCAATCCGACAGCCACGGCGATCGCCAGCCAACGTGTCGATCGTTTCGCCGGATCGGTTGGCCTGGCCTGCTTGGCTCGTTTGCGGGTGCGCTGTCGTAAGCCGGTGCCCATGCTGCCACTGCTCACGAGATCGCCCAACTCGTCGAGTCCCGTTCCCGAGCCGAACGTCGGTTGGTGAAGCGTCGAAGGCGTCCGGACCGGCTGCGGCGTCGGGTTTTTGGGTTTACCCAACTTGTGCTTGCTAGGAACGGTCTGAATCGCACCACAATGCCGGCACCGAACCACGCCACCGGCGAAGGCGTCGTCGATCTCCATTCGATCGTTGCAGTTGGTGCAGGTCAGCTCGATCATGCGACGGTGGGCTGTCGGAACATCATGGTCGCCACAGGTAGTACGCACCACCGGGCAGCGGTTGCAAGGTCTCCGGCAAGGTGATCGGGGATCCGTTGCTCATCGGTCGGATCGGTTCGGCCGCGGCGTAAACGCTGCCCTCGTATCCGAACGGTCGCTTGTAAATCACCACCGTCGGCTTCGTCACGCCGGCCAGTTGCGAGGCCCGATCAATGGCAACCTGGAGCTGACCGATCCCATCGATCATGCCCAGATCGACTGCGGTCTTGCCGGTGAAGATGCGCCCGCTGGAAATCGTGTCCCACGCATCGGTTGACAGTGTCCGCTGCCGAACCTTCGTCGCAAACTCGTCGAACATCTCGTCGACTAAACCTTCGAACACCGCATCCTGATCAGCGGTGCGCTCCTCCAGCGGCGAGCCCATCGACTTGAGATCGCCGGAGGTGTAAGCCCGTGGTTGAAGGCCCAGCAGCGACATGGTGCCGGTGGCGTCGAAGGTCTGGATGATCACGCCGACCGAGCCGACCAGGCTCGTCGGTTGGGCGTAAATCTCATCGGCGGCAAGGGCGACGTAGTACCCACCGGACGCGCCCAGTTCCTGCACCGCGGCGACGACGGGCTTGCCGGTTCGGGTGCGAAAGTCGGCGACGAGGTGATACAGCGCGTCGGACCCCGCGACGGTGCCGCCGGGACTGTTGACACGCAGGACGACGGCCTTGACGTGTTTGTCCTTGGCCGCCCGGTCGAGTTGCTCGGCGATGAGCGAGACCTTGTTCTCCCCGGGGCCGCCGATCGGTCCGCCCCCGGCCCGGGCATTGACGAGCAACCCTTCGACCGGGACGACCACGATCTTGTCCCGGCCGCCCTTGTCGACGACCGACTCTTGTAACCCCGTCGGGTTGGTGATCGGCGTGACCAGGAAGCTCGGCAGTGAACAACCGGCCAACAGGAACAAGCCCACGATCAACAGGCTGGGCGACATCCATTTCGGCATGTGGCCGATTGTCGTCGAGGGCGTCCGGCCTTGCAACCGCATACGGTTGGTTGTGCCGCATACGGTTTCAGAGTCCGAGTTCAACGCCCTGGTCGAGCAAGCGATCCGGCTTTTGCCGCCGAAGTTTGCCAAAGCCCTCGCCGATGTTCGAGTCGAGGTTCGCGACCGGCCGACGCCGGAACTGCTGCGGTCGATGGAGATGGAACCCGACGAGCTGCTGCTCGGGCTTTACGACGGCATTCCGCTGACTGAGCGGGGCGTCGAACCACCGACGCGCGCTCCGGACGTGATTTTTCTCTACCGAGACGACATCATGAATGTCGCCAAGAACGAAGACGACTTGGTCGATCAGGTGACGATCACGCTTTTGCACGAAATCGGTCATTACTTTGGCCTCGGCGAGGATGACCTGACGCGACTTGGTTACGGATAGCCGGTAGCGTCGGACGGTGAAACTTATTAGCCCATGATGGCGTCTCGCCGATGAAAGTCGAGACACTTTGACGAACAACCAGCCCGCAACGCCGTAATAGCGTTGACCGGACGGAGACACACACCATGCCGATTCAAACCAAACTGACCCGTTCCGCACTGATCGCCGCCGTCCTGACCGGCGGTGTCCTGATCGCCGATCGCGCCATCCCCGCTGCGAATGCATTTCAGGCCGCGTCCGAGAACGAGGCCGCCCCGGTCGTGATCGGCACCACCATGCCGAACGAAGATTTGGAACTGGCGTTCCCGACTCGTGGCCGTGTGACAGAAGTGCTCGTGAAGCCCGGCGAGATCGTTAAGGCCGGCCAGCCGCTTATCCGCCTCGACGACCGGACGCAGCAGGTCCAGTACAAGCAGGCCATGATGGCGATGGAAAGCGAAGTTCCGACCCGCATCGCGCTCCGGGAGTTGCAGCTCGACAAGGCGGAGCTCGACCTGAACAAGCGGCTCGAACAGAACAAGATGGCCGAGGAACAACGCCGCGGCCCGGTCTTTAACGCCGACGAAATCGCCGAGTACACGATCGCCGTGGAAGAGGCCAAGACCAACCTCGAGCTCGAAAGGATCGCTCTCCAGAACGCAGAGGCCGAAGTCGAGGCGGCGAAGGTGATCATCGACCAGTTGCTCGTGAGCAGTCCGGTGGACGGGATCGTCCGCGACATCGCCATCGGACTCGGCGAAGCGGTCGATGAACGGACCCCGGCCGTCATCGTGGTGCAGAACAATCCGCTCAAAGTTCGCGTCAACGATTTGACCCCGGCGCAGGTCTCGAAGCTGGAACTGGGGCAAGCGATGGAGGTCCGATATGCTGACGGTGCCGGAGGGCGTAGTGATTGGCTCACGGCGAAGCTGACGTTCATCGACCCGAAAGTCGACTTCGCCAGCGGCCGGCATTTCGTGAAACTGGAGCTTGAAAACCCCGAAGGCCTCGAAGCCGGCCGCCGTATCGAGTTGAAACTGCCGCCGGAAGTCGCCGCCCTGGCCGACGGCAGCCTCGGCGGATTCTAACGAATCTGCGTAACATTCGGCTTACTTACAACGTCGTAATCAATACAATCGGGTGTCGCCGGTCGGTTCACCGGCTTGACGGCGACGTGACCCTACCCAAGCCAAAGGCAAGCCTTGAGCACCGTCGCACAGCCATCCGATCAGAAAACGTTCGAAGAAGAACAAAAGCAGCAGCACGAGATCACGCACAACCGTCTCGTACAACGGCTGCTCGGTTCGGGCGCGAACCTGCCGGCTTTCATGGCCGAACTCGCCCGCACCCAGGCGGCCGTCGTCGCCGGCACCGAGGCCGTCGCGTTCGTCATCGAACCGTCGCCCGAGGGGTCCGCGCTCAAGCTCGTCCAGCACATCCGTAATGACAACGCCGCCCGCGATGTCCGGGTCGCCGCACAGAACGCGTTCAAGCAAATCATCCAACCCTGCGTCGAGCAGGGCAAAGACGGGGCGATCCAGGTCGGCGAGGACAGCGACCCCGACGGGCAGCAGTATTGCTTGGTGACCTTGCTCCGTAACGAGTCTGCCGTGGTCGCGGTCAGTGCGGTGATCTGTCGTTGCCGCAACGAAGACCTCGCCGCTCAACGCTTGCAGGCGATGCAACTCGTCGCCGGATACTTTGATCTCTACACACTTCGTCGCAGCCACGAGCAATCGAAGTCGGTGGCCAAGAGCCACCAGGACGTGTTGCAACTTGCGTCTTCCTTGGCCAACGCCGAGGGCTTCCAGCAGGGCGGTGCGGCGCTGTGTAACGAACTGGCCGGCCGGACCGGGGCGACCCGTGTGTCCATCGGCTGGATCAAGGGCTTGTTCAGAGGACGCGACATCGTCCTCCAGGCGATCAGTCACACGGAGGAGTTCGACAAGAAGCAGGAACTCTCGGTTCAGTTGGTCCGCACCATGGAGGAGTGCTACGACCAGGAAGAGATTGTCCAGTTCGACCCGGCTGGCCGTTCGACGGAAAACACCACCCGCGAAGCCGCCAAGCTCTCGCAAATGGAAGGCGGCACGCGTGTCGTCTCTCTTCCGTTGCGTCAGGATCAGGAAATCCGCGGCGTCGTCACGCTCGAGTTCCCCAAGGAGCGCCCGTCCACCACGCAGGAAACCACGACCCTTGCCGTGGCTGCCGAACTACTCGCACCGCAGCTCAAGGATCGTTACGACAACGACCGCTGGCTCATCACCAAGTCGATTCTCAGCGGCCGCGACCTGACCGGCAAAATCATCGGGCCGCAGTACATGCTCGGCAAGCTCATCGCCATCTGCGGATTGGCGCTGATCGTCTTCCTGTTCATCCCCGGCCTCGCCGACCACAACGTCACCGCGCCGTTCACGCTCGAACCGATCACCAAGTCCATTGTCTCCACGCCCATTGAGGGCAAGATCGAGACGGTCCACGTGCTGCCCGGTGCCGAAGTGGCCGAGGGCGATCCGTTGTTGACGTTCGACACGCGGCAGTTGCGTGACCAACAGTTCGCCGCCGAAAAGCAGGCCGCTTCGCTCCGTGCCCAAGCCGCCGAAGCTGAGGCCGAGGGTCGGATAGCCCAGTCACGGGCTTACATCCAACGCGCCGACGCGTCGGAAGCCGAAGCCCGTTTGCTCAAGCGCAAGATCGAAAACGCCACGCTCCGCGCCCCGCAAGCCGGTGTCGTGTTGACCGGCGATTACCGTGACCGGCGCGGCGATGTCGTGCAGGCCTATCAGCAGATGTTCGTCATCGCCCAGGGCGAGAAGTCCAATCTTCATGCCGTCCTCGAAGTCGACGAACGCGACATCCAGGATGTCGAGATCGGCATGACCGGCCAACTCGCCACCCGAGGCGAGCCAGGTAAGAAGTTCACGTTCGAGGTCAAAGACATCATCGAACAACCCGCCGCGATGGAGGGTGCCAGCCGCTACCGCGTCGAAGCCAAGATCGTCGACGACCCGGGCACCAACTGGTACACCGGCCAACAAGGTCAAGCCAAGGTCGATGCCGGCGATGCCACCTACGCCTGGGTGCTGACCCACCGTCTGATCGACTTCATCCGCATCAAGCTGTGGATCTAAAAGCAAGGTGGAAAGCGGAGTGAGGAAGTCGGAAGTCCAGTGAACCGGTACCCGCATTTTCTTCCTTCCGCTTTCCGCACTCCGCCTTCCGATTTTCACCTATGACTCTCCAACTCCGACCGACGTTTTCCGAGAGCTGGTACCGCGTCAAGGATCTGTCGCTGCGCCTCCGGCCCACCGCACAGATCTCACGTCAGTACTACCGCGGGGAGCGTTGGTACGTCGTCCGCGACCCGGCGAGCAACCAGTTCCACCGGCTCTCCGATGCCGCGTACCGATTCGTCGGCCTGCTCGACGGCTCCGTGACCGTCGGCCAGGCGTGGGAGATCGTGGGTGGCCAGATGGACGACATGGCCCCGACGCAGCCGGAGGTCATCCAGATTCTCACGCAGCTCTACGCTGCCAACCTCGTCGAAACCAACATCAGCCCCGACGCTCAGGTTCTGCTGCGTCGCCACAAGCAGCAGAAGACCAAGAAGCTGCAGGGCCGATTGATGAACCTGTTGTTCCCGCGCATTCCGCTGTGGGACCCCGACAACTTCCTGAGGCGTTGGCTCCCGGCGGTCGGGCCGATCATGTCGTGGGGCGGCATGATCGTTTGGCTGGTCGTCGTGGCCGTTGCCATCGCGTTGCTCTTGCCCAAGTGGGAAGAGCTGGGCAATCAGACGTCCGCGCTTTTCCAAGGCGGCGATCCGGTCAAGTGGATGTTGCTGGGCCTGACGTTCGTCGGGGTGAAGTTCATCCACGAGATGGGCCACGCGTTCAGCTGTCGGCGCTTCGGTGGCGAGTGCCACGAGGTCGGCATCATGTTCCTGGTGCTCTTCCCCTGTCCGTATGTCGATGCGTCGACGGCTTGGGGTTTCCCGAACAAGTGGAAGCGCATCTTCGTCGGCGCGGCCGGGATGATCGCCGAGATCTTCTGCGCCGCCATCGCTGCGATCATCTTCTTCTTCACCGACGAGACCTCGCTCACCAGCCAACTCGCGTACAACGTGATGCTCGTGGCCGGCGTGAGCACGATCCTCTTTAACGCCAACCCGTTGCTGCGTTACGACGGTTACTACATCCTGTCGGATTGGCTCGAGATCCCCAACCTTCAGCACAAGTCCCGCGAGTACACGCTCGGCTTGGTGCGGCGGTACATCTACCGCGTGAAGGAGACCAAGCCGCTGCCGCCCAAGAGCCAGCGCTGGCAGCTCGTGTTGTTCAACATCACATCGAGCGTCTACCGCATCTTCATCGGCTTCGCGATCATGCTGATGGTGCTCTATCAGCTGCCCGAAGAGGTCAAGGTCGTCGGCCTGATCATGGGCCTGGGCGCGATCACGACGTTCTTCATCGTGCCGATCTTCAAGCTGATCAAGTACCTGCTCACCGATCCCGAGCTGCACCGCAAGCGGGCCAAAGCATGGGTTTGGACGCTCTCGGCGTTCGGCGCGATCGTTCTGCTCGTGGGGTTGATCCAGTTCCCGAGTTATGTCTGGAGCGAAGGCGTCATCGAACCGGCGCTGCGGGAGACCGTGCGTGTCGAAGCGCCCGGACGGGTCGAGGAAGTGTTCGTCCGCAACGGCGAGAACGTCGAAGCCGGCCAGATCATCGCCCGCCTGTCCAACCCCGACCTTGAGTTGGCCCTACGCCAAGCCGAGGCCGAGTACCAAGCCGCCAAGATCGAATCCCGCGCCGCGATGATGGAGAACATGGCCAACTTCCAGGCCCTCGAACGCCAAGCCGAGTACCGCGAAGAATCCCTCAAGAAAGCCCGTGCCGACTTCGAGGAACTGTCCATCACCGCACCGATCGCCGGCCGATTCATTGCTCAAGATCCGAGCAACTACATCGGCGCATACATGCAACTCGGCCAGGAACTGGGCCGCATCGACCAACGCGATGAGCTTGAGGTGATCGCGTACATCGATCAGCAGTCGCGCGACCGGATGACCGTCCAGCCGACGCCCGAAGCCGTCGCCAACGGATGGGTTCAGGTCCGGCCCGCCGCGGATACCGGTGTCACGCTCGCCGCCGTCGATTGGCAGGTCGATCAGGCTCCGGTCAACTCCGTCGAGAGTTCCATCCTCACCGTCGCCGGCGGCGGCGCATTCGCCAACGACCCGACCGACCAGACCGGCCGCGGCACCAGCGAAGACCTCTACGTCATGCGCATGACCCTCCGCAACCCCGGCGAGAACATCGTCACCGGCCAACGGACCTATGTCCGCGCCCGTGTCGACAAAGAGCCGCTCATCGTGCAGGGCTGGCGCAAGCTGCTGCAGGTCATCCAGTCGCAAAGCACCGCACAGGCACAGGGATAACGCGATGACGATGTCGACCGTCGGAGAACTTCACGACATCTTCCACGCCCGGCGGGTCAAGGCCCCCGAGCTGAAGAACATCGACAAGGGCGTCAACGCGGCCACCGGCTGGGTGCGCAATCGCCTGCCGATCCTCGGTCGGATAAAGAAGCAGGCCGCCGCGATCGAACGCCTCGAACCCCAGGTCAAAGACCTCGGCTCGTCGATGTTCAAGGAGCGCGCCAACGAGTTCCGCGATCTCGCCCGCGTCGGAAAGCTGCAGGGCGAATCCTTCAACTTCGCGATGGCGCTGGTCCGCGAGGCGGCCAACCGATCGCTGGGCCTGCGACCGTATCCGGTGCAGATCATGGGCGCGCTCGCCATGCACCACGGCTACATCGCTGAAATGGCGACTGGTGAAGGCAAGACTCTCACCGCCGCCGTTGCCGCGGCGATCATGGCGTGGGAGGGCAAGCCCGTCCACGTCATCACGGTTAACGACTACCTCGTCGCCCGTGACGCCGAGCTCAACGAACCGCTGTTCAATCTGCTCGGCATGACCGGCGGCAGTGTCGTTCACGAGACCACGCCGATCGAGCGCCAAGACATCTACCGCCGCAACGTCATCTACGTCACGAGTAAAGAACTCGTCGCCGACTTCCTGCGCGATCAGATCATGCTCGGCAACATGCGCTCCAGCAGCCAGACCGCCGTCGCGCTGCTCGGCGGCGGGCAGCAGGGCAAGCTGCTCATCCCCGGCCTGTTCCGCACGCTTGTCGACGAGGCCGATTCGCTGCTGATCGACGAAGCCGTCACGCCGCTGATCATCTCCAACAGCCCCGACGACAACCCCAACGAAAAGCTCTACCGAGCAGCGAACGAGCTGGCGAAGCAACTCGAAAACAAGCGCGACTTCACCGTCGACAAGCAGGTCCGCCACGTCGAGATGACCCAACGCGGCCGACGCCGACTCGCCGAACTCTGCGGCGACGACGATGGTTTCTGGAAAGGCGCCCGGCGCCGCGAGGAAGTCGTCGTTCAAGCGCTTTCCGCTCTGCACTGTTTTCACCTCGACGAGCACTACCTGATCGACCCCGAGGGCAAGATCGTCATCATCGACGAGTTCACCGGCCGCACGATGGCCGACCGCTCCTGGCGTGGCGGTCTTCACCAGGCCGTCGAAGTGAAGGAAGGCGTTGCCGTCACCGCCGACAAGGAAAACCTCGCCCGCCTGAGTTTCCAGCGCTTCTTCCGTCAGTACCCCGAGATGGCCGGCATGACCGGTACCGCGTGGGAGTCGTCCGGCGAGCTTTGGCAGATCTACCTCCGCGCCGTCGTTCGTATCCCGACCAACAAGCCGAACATCCGCAAGCAGCTACCGCTGCGGTTCTTCGCGACGGCCGACCAGAAGTGGGACGCGGTCACGAAGCGCATCTGCGAACTCAACGACAAGGGCGTGCCGGTGCTCGTCGGTACGCGATCGGTGTGGAGCAGTGAGGAAGTGAGCAAGCGGCTCGAAGCACTGGGCCGACCGCACTCCGTACTCAACGCCCGGCAAGACGCGCAGGAGGCGAACATCGTCGCCGAGGCCGGCAACAAGGGGAAGATCACCGTCGCGACGAACATGGCCGGCCGCGGTACCGACATCAAGCTCGGCCGAGGTGTCGCCGAGATGGGCGGCCTGCACGTCATCTCCACCGAGCCCCACGGCTCGGCCCGGGTCGACCGCCAGCTTTACGGCCGCGCCGCCCGCCAGGGTGACCCCGGCTGCGCCCAACTCTTCGCCGCTGCTGACGATGACCTCTTCAAACGCCACGCCAAGAACCTTATCAAGCAGTGGCGCGTGATCGGCGCTTCCCGCGTCATCCGCATCGCCCAGGCCCGAGCCGAGTCGATCGCCCGCTTCAACCGCAAACAGGTGCTCAAGGCCGACGACTGGATGGACAAGTCGCTGCCGTTCTGATTTCTTGGAACAAAGTACCCGATGTCGGCGACAGTTCGTATGCATGCACTACGAACCACTTGAGAACCGCCGTCTGCTCGCTGTCACCGTTGAGCTGAAAGTCACTGGTCGGCTCGAAATCATCGGCGACGATCTAGGAAACGTGATCAACATCTTCTACGAAAACGGCACGGATGTACTGGCCGTCGATGCTGATGGTGTAGTCACAAGATTTGATCCCGATCGTGTCCGACGCTTTGACATCCAGACTAACGACGGGGACGACATCGTTACCGTTGACAGCGGTATTCGGGCCTTCGTGCGAACTGGCGAAGGTGACGATTTCATCCGCACTGCTGGTGGTAACGACAGCCTGTCGGGTGGTTCGGGCAACGATACGCTCGCGGGTGGTAGCGGTAACGACACCATCGGAGGTGGTTTTGGCAATGACATCGTGCTCGGTCAGGCCGGTGACGACGATCTGTCGTTTATCGGCACCCCGCCGGACCCAGGAGAAACCGATAACAACACCATGAACGGCGGGAGTGGTATTGATCTGCTCCGCGGGGTGGGCAGCGCCGGGATCACGGTCAACCTTGCTCTGGGTGTCGCGACCAATGACACCGAAACAACCCAGCTCATCGCCATCGAGAACGTCCGAGGGACGGTGGAGGATGACTCCATCATCGGTGACTCCGGCGCGAACCGTCTAGAAAGTGGTTCCGGTGGCAACGACACTATCTTTGGGCTCGGCGGCCCCGATACGCTTCTCGGCGATTCCGGCGATGATCTCCTCGACGGTGGCAGCGGTGATGACGAGATCCTCGGCGACTCCGGAAATGACACGATCTTCGGCGCTGGCGGCAGTGACGAGCTTGATGGCGAGTCCGGCGATGACTCGATCGAGGGCGGTACCGGAAACGACACGCTCACAGGCGGCTTTGGCGACAATGTGGTACTCGGACAAGGCGGCGATGACATCTTCTCCGTCATCGGTGGAAGTACCGCACAGACCGACGTCCTCGACGGCGGCAGCGAGATTCAAGGGGACATCGTTCAGTTCAATACGTTCAACCGGGTGTTTGCCAGTCTCGACGGCATCGCGAATGACGGTCGCGTCGATTTCGGCGACACGATCAACCTGCTCAACATCGAGAATATCCTGGGCTCCAGCGGGGCCGACACGCTCATCGGTGATGGCGGCCCCAATCTCCTGGATAGCCGCGGTGGATCGGGGCGACACGTCCTGCGTGGTAACGGTGGCGACGACACGCTGCTGGGCTCAACTGCTTCCGACGATGTCCTCTTCGGCGGCACCGGTAACGACGTCCTCCGCGGCTTCTCCGGCGACGACCTGTTCATCGCCGACAACGACGGCCAAGCCGACAGCGTCGAGGGCGGGGTTGGCAATGACACAGCCACCGTTGGCCCCGAGGACATTCTCGACAGCATCGAGAATGTCTGATTCCGTTGCGTGGTTCATTATCGGGCTTTGCCAAACGCATTTGCGTACGTGACTGTTCGACTGTTGCTCCCCGGACCTGCCGATGCAGGGATGGGCTGGGCGGACTCGTACGTGAGAATGCACCTATGACTCGAAACACAAGGCTCTCGAACGTTCGGCGACGCGGCGGTGCGCTGATCTACGCAACCGTGGCGATGCCCGTGATGTTTCTCGGCGCGGTCATCGCCGTCGACGGTGGCGGGCTGATGTCGACGCGTGCCCAACTGCAGTCGACCGCCGACGCCGCGGCACTCTCTGCCGTTTCGGGCATGTCGAACAACGCCTGGCTAAACCACGCGACCAACCTCGTTCTTGACAACGCCAACGGTAGATTCCAGCCGACCATTCCCGCCGATGGCGTGACGCTCGGTTTCTGGAATCCGAACGCGCGAACGTTCAGCAAGACCGCCACCGGAGTTGCCGACGAGGTCCAGGCAGTCCGCGTGACGGTCGAGGCACAATCGCCGACCTACTTCGCATCCTTGTTCGGATTCCAGAGCACCACGCTAACCGCGTCCGCCGTCGCCACGCCCAAGATCGGGTTCCAGGAGGATCACCTCTACTACGCACTCCTGGCCAAGGACAGTATCTACGCCGACGGCACGGCTGACTTCGACAGCTACGACTCCGACGAACGCCGCACCTTCCCCGGGTCCAACGGCTCGGGTGACCGTGAGTTCGAAGGCGGCACCAACGGACACATCACGCTCAAGAGCGGCGTCGAAATCTGGGGCGACTTCTACTCCGGACCGTCGTCGGTCGGCTCGATCCCCAGCAACATGTTCAAGTCCGGCGGTCAACAAGGCGTGATCGACTACGACATCGAGTTCGTCGAGCCGGTCATCCCCGGCCACGCGACCGACCTCGGCAGCGTCGACGTCGATTCCGGCACCTACACGCTCAGCGGCGGCACGTACATCATGAGCTCGTTCGACCTGGACCGTGATGCCAAGTTCAAAACGACCGGTGATGTCACGATCTACCTCACCGGTCACGCCCAGATCGACGGCCGGGTCGAGACACATGACATGTACCCCAAGAACCTGCGCATCGTCCAAACCGCCAACGCCGACATCGACATCACCGCGCCGCACAACACGTCCAACGAACACGAGATGCTTGCCGATTTGTATAACCCCTACGGCAAAATCGAACTCGACGGCAAGGTCGACTTCTACGGCCGCATCTGGGCGAACGACATCGCGTTGAAGAAGGGCAGCGACTTCTTTGCCGACCTCGCCGTGACGAGGCAGATCAAGAAGAAGGGCAAGAGCGCGGCGTTGGTGAAGTGAATGCCAACGGTTTTCAGCCTGTGCCTCCAGGGCTGGGCGAAGGCCGTTCTTTGAACACCCGCCACTGACGCGACTAACGTTCGGGCGTGAAGATTTACACACGCACCGGCGACGAGGGCACCACCGGACTCATCGGCGGGAAGCGGATCGAGAAACATGCGTTACGCCTCGACGCGTACGGCACGGTTGACGAACTCAATGCCACGCTCGGGTTGGCTGCGGTCGCCGCGCTGGCATCCATGCGGGCTACGCTCGCCGGGCAACAGCATGTGCTGTTCAATCTCGGTGCATACCTCGCGCTCGATACCGACGCGCCGGCCAACGTGAGCATGCCGCCGCTGACCGAGGTGTTGGTTGAGCGGTTGGAGCGCGAGATCGACGAGGCCGAGGGCCAGCTTCCGCCATTGACGCAGTTCGTCCTCCCCGGTGGCTGCGAGGCGTCGGCCCGGCTTCACTTGGCCCGAACGGTGTGCCGTCGTGCCGAGCGGGTCGTCACGAATCTCGCCAGCAGCGAGTCGGTTGCCGAACTGATCCCGCGTTACCTCAACCGTCTGAGCGACTGGCTATTCGTTCACGCCCGTCTGGCCAACCACCTCGAAGGGCACCCCGACGTGCCTTGGGACAAGCAGGCGGCCGAGGGCAAATCGCCGCTGTTCGACGAGTGAATCGGCCGCTCAACAGCCGGCCTACGATCGCTGCCCCATGGCCGACAACACCGCTGACCAACGCATCCTCGTTGCCGACAAGCTCGCCGAAGAAGGTCTCGAATTTCTCAATGAATCGGGCGTTTCCTACGACGTGAAGACCGGGCTCGACGAGGCCGGGCTGATCGCCGAGGCACCGAACTACGACGCGATCGCGTGTCGGTCGGGGATCAAGGTGACGGCACCGGTCCTCGAAGCCGGGGCCAAGGGTAAGCTCAAGGCGGTTGCTCGTGCCGGCGTCGGTGTCGACAACATCGACCTCGACGCCGCGACGAATCAGGGCGTGCTCGTGCTCAACACCGCGGCTGCCTCGACGCTCTCGACCGCCGAGCACGCCATCGCGCTGATGTACGCCTTGGCCCGGAAGATCCCCGCCGCCGACGCACATGTTCGTGGCGGCGAGTGGAAGCGGGGCAGCTTCAAGGGCACCCAACTCGCCGGCAAAACCCTTGGCGTCGTCGGCCTCGGCCGCATCGGCCAGACCGTCGCCGTTCGTGCGTTGGCGATGGAGATGAACGTCGTCGGCTTCGATCCCTTCTTCCCGGCCGACACCGCGCTCGACGGCAAGGTGAAAATCGTCAAGGACTTCGACGAGTTCCTCGCTCAGCTCGACGTGATCACCTTCCACGTCCCCAGCGGCGACAGCACCAAGCACCTTCTCGACAAGCGTCGTCTGTTCGAAGTCGCGAAGCCCAACCTGCTGGTGGTCAACGACGCACGCGGTGAGGTGCTCGATGAGTTCGCGTTGGCCGAGGCTTTGGAGGAGAAGAAGATCGCCGGCGCGGCGGTGGACGTGTACGCGACCGAGCCGCCGCAAAAAGACCACCCGTTGTTCGGCTTGGACAACGTCGTGCTCACGCCGCACCTGGGGGCGTCGACGGAGGAAGCCCAGACGGCCGTGAGTGTCGAGGCGTGCAAAGCGCTCGTCGCCTACCTGCAGAGTGGGGAGATCCGCGGCGCGGTCAACGCCGGCGGGATCAAACTCGACGTGCCGGCCGACGAGCAGCCGCTGCTCGAACTCGCGAGCCGCATCGGTCGGTTGCTCAGCGCGTACGGCAAGGGCGGGATCAAGAGCATCACGCTCCGCGCCAGCGGCACCAAGGCACCCAAGCACCTGCAAACGATGCTCCGCCTCGCGGCCGTTGAGCTGCTCCGCGATCACATGGCCGGGCCGACCAACGTGATCAACGTCGAGAAGCTCGCCGGTGATCGCGGCATCGAGCTGAACATGCACCACGAGCCCAGCCCGCCCAACGGCCTCGTCGGCGACATCGTGGGCGTTCGCGTCGATAGCACCGATGGCGAGTCACACCGCATCCTCGGCACCGCGTACCTCGACCGCCTGCCGCGCGTGCTGCGGTTCGACGACTTCAACGTCGACATGATCCCCGCCGGCCCGATGGTTCTCATCGAGAACGACGACCAGCCCGGCGTCATCGGCCACGTCGGCGCGACCTTCGGCGAAGCCGGCGTCAACATCGCCGACATGGTCATCAGCCGCGTCGGCGACAAGGCGTTGATGGTGCTCAAGACCGACGGCGTTCCGAGCAGCGAAGTCATGGATACGCTCCGCTCACGCGCGAACGTCAAGCGTGTGAAGGCGGTGACGCTGCCGGGGCGCTAGACCTTGGAAAGCGCGGCATGGCGGACAAAGTCACCGATACCACGGAAGCCTTTTTGCTTAGCAGCACGCTCAAGCGCCTGCTTCTCATAGCCACTCACACGGATGTTGATTTGTCGGTCCCGGGCTTCGGAGATCGGTCGCGGTGGTGCGACGCCGCGTTCCAAGTCTGTCGCCGCCAGCGTAACGAGACCCTCACGTGCCATCTTGAACGCCGCTTGCGGTGTTTTTCCGTCGCCGAGCGGGGACGGGTACTCCGTGCCGAAGCCGTAATAGCGACCATCGATGAACTGAATTGTGATCTGGTACTCATTCGCTAAGGTCTCGGCCTGCCGAAGGACCTTCGGTGAAAACGGTCGGCGCAGCCAAGCTTCTTCAGCCTCAGGCGTCGTCTTCGTCGGCTTGGTCTTCCGCGATGAGCTTTTCGATTGCACGGACATAAACCGGATCAACCTTTCCTTTATGCACCGGTACCGGGTAGGTCCGACGCCCGGGCTTGGTGAAGTTGTGATGCGAGCCGGAGATTCGTTCAAATGTCCAACCGGCATTTTCCAACATCCGCCGTACAACGGCGAAGCGAACAGGCGATGGCATACAGAATCCTCATGGGCAGTTTCACATTGAAACTGGAGTCAACACGACACATCGGTGGCCTACCCGCTGTGGGCCACTCATCGCTCAGTAGTTCCATGAATGATTCCGATCCGCGCCCGCGTGTGCGGGCGAAATTAGATGCGTCGCGCCTGCGTGGGCAGGCAACCTGTTACTGAGCCAAAGAAGTATAGCGAAAGCTATGCAATCGTCAATCGATCAGCTTCTCCCGCAACCGCTGTTGCACCAGCTTCGGGTTCAGGCCTTTGCCGTTGCGCATGACCATGCCGACGAGGGCGCCGAAGGCGGCTTGTTTGCCGCCGCGGTAGTCTTGGAGCGGTTGCGGGTTGTCGGCGATGAGCTTGTCGATGGCGTCGTCGACGGGGCCGGTGTCGTTGGACTGGATCAGGCCCAGATCCGTCGCGGCGGTCTCGGCGGGGCGGTCGGTTTCGATCAGACTTTCGAGGATTTTTCGGCCGGTCTCCTTGCTCGCCTGCACCTTGCCCTCCTGCACGAGCAGCCCGACCTCGGCGACGCGGGCCGGCGTGAGCGGAAGGTCGGCCAACTCCTCGCGGCGGTTGCCGGCGATCTCGCGCATCGTGTCGATCAGCGCAAGCGCCCGCTTGGGCTCGGCACCGGCGTCGACGATCGCGTCGAAGTAGTCGCCGGCGGATTTGTCCGATGCGATCACCTGCGCCGACTCCGGCGGCAGGCCGAGCTTGGCGTAACGCTCGCGGCGTTGCCGCGGCAGTTCGCCAATGCTCGCCTTGATCTCGTGCAGCCACTGCTCGCTCACGCGTACCGGCATGAGGTCCGGGTCGGGGAAGTAGCGGTAGTCGTGGGCTTCTTCCTTCTCGCGCTGCAAGACCGTTTGCTCGTTGTCCGCGTCCCAGCCGTAGGTCGATTTACGGCCGAGGTCGCCGGTCTCGAGCCAGGTCTGAATCTGCCGCCGCACCTCGTAGTCGGTCGCCTTCTCCAGCACGTTGAAGCTGTTGAGGTTCTTGATCTCGGTGATGGCGGTTTTATGAACGTTGCCGTCGGCGTCGGTGATGTGAACGTTGATGTTCGGCTCGAAGCGCATGTGGCCCATCTGCATTTGGCCGTGGCTGATGCCGAGGAACTGGACGAGGCGTTGCAACTCCTGACCGAACGCGGCGACTTCCTTCGCGGTGCTGAAGTCCGGCTCGGTGACGATCTCCAGCAACGGCGTGCCGGCGCGGTTGAGGTCGACGATGGAGAAGTCGATCTCGTAGCCGCCGGGTGCGTCGTGCAGCAGCTTGCCGGCGTCTTCTTCCAAGTGCGCACGGCGGATGCGGATGGGTCGGACCTCGCCATCGACTTCGAGCTCGAACACACCCTCGCCGCAGAGCGGCTGATCGTACTGGCTGATCTGGTAGTTCTTGGGCAGGTCGGGGTAGTAATACGACTTGCGATCCCACTTGCAGTGCTCGGCGATCTTGCAGCCGAGCGCGAGCCCGGCCTTGATCGAGTACTCGACGGCCTTCTTGTTCATCACCGGCAACACACCCGGCAGGCCGAGAACGACCGGATCAACCTGCGTGTTGGGGTCACCGCCGAAGCCGTTCTTTGCGGCGGTGAACATCTTGGACTCGGTGGCGAGCTGGACGTGAATCTCGAGACCGACGAGGACTTTGTAGTCCTTGACCTGGCGGGCGCTGTCTGGCATGCCGCGACATTACGAACTGCCGGGGCGATGAGCAATCCGCTACGCGTGCTCGCCTTCGACGGCTTGGCGCTTGTTGGGCAAAGCGCGGTCGGAGCGGAGGTTGCCGGGCGTTTCGCCGTCCTCGCCGTAGACCTCCTCGACGTGCTTCTTGAAGCGTTCGTCTTCCATGAGCTGGGACATGAGCACGCGGCGGTAGCCGGCGGCGCGGAGCTGTTCCTTGACGCTGTCGGTGCGTTCCTGTCGGAGCTTCTCGTTCTGGCCGTAGAGGGCTTCCTCAAGTGCCTCGTTCTCGAGCAGCAGGGCGTACATGGCGTCGGCGTTCTTGGAGTTGCTGAAGAGCCCGCCGTAGCCGGCCGCCTTCTTGCGGTACTCCTCGATGCGGTCGGTCATGGTGTCGATCTTCGACTTCAGGTCGTCGTTCTCGGTGCGCAGGTCCTTGAGTTCCTCGTCGAACACCAGCTTGAAGCCGCGCTGGGCGTCGAACAGTTCCTTCTCACGCGACTGGACGTACGCCTTTTGGCCGCGTGCGCCGGCCCAGTGTCCGAGCTTGTAGCCGAGGAAGATGCCGACCGCCGCGATGACGCCGACGATGACCCAGAAGAGCCAGCCGTTGTCGGCGACGAAACCGAGGAAACGCTCCATGACCGTCGGGTCAACCGCGGCGGTCGCAAACGTGACGAGTTCGAGAGGCGTGCTCATTGCCCGCAGTGTAGCGATGTCGGGGCCGACCTGCAGCGGTCAGGCGTCCACTCGCAACAAGTCGCGAGCGACTTTCACCTGACGGGCCATTTTCGCCAGCCGCTTGCGGCGGTACTGCCGGCGGATCGAGTTGACCATGAGCGCCGTCAACGCGATGACCGTCAACGGAATCACCACCGTACTCAGCACCAACGTGTACGTTTGCAACGCATCATGCTGCTGGGCGTCTAGCACCAGGAAGAGCATGTACGCGACGAAGTAGAACAGGAAGATGCTGCCTTCGAAGCGTGTGATCTTGAAGCCGGTGAAGAAGACCGGAAAGCACGCGACCATGACCGCGACCATTACGGGAATGTCGAAATAGAGTGCTTCGGTGGGGACGCGAATGCCTTGCGGGTCGACCACGGACGTGATCCCGAGCACGGCCATGATGTTGAACAGATTGGAGCCGACGACATTGCCGACGGCGAGGTCACCTTGTTTCTTGAACGCCGCCATGCCCGACGCGGCGACCTCCGGCAGCGAGGTGCCCGCCGCGATGATCGTCAGCCCGATGATCAACTCGGAAATCTTGAAGTACTCCGCGATCGCCACCGCGCCGTTGACCAGCATGTTCGCACTGACCACGAGCATCAGCACGCCTAGTGCGACGAGGCCGATGTTGAGCGCGACCTGCGCGAACGTCTTGGGTGCCTCGGGGATGTCTTCGTCGGCGGCGACCTCGAACTTGCCGCGTCGTGCTTGGATGTACAGCCGTAGCAGGTAGGCCGCGAGAACCGCCACGAGGATCAGCCCGTCCCAGGTGCTGATGAGCCCGTTCAGACCCATCACCCAAACGGCGAACGCCATGATGATCATCAACGGCACATCGCGGCGCACGATCGGCAGCTTCACCCGCATCGGCCGGATCACCGCGCACAGGCCAAGGATGAGCAACACGTTGAAGATGTTGGAGCCGATGACGTTGCCCAGCGCGAGCGAGCCTTTCTCGTCGGCCGCCGCCTTCACGCTCACCGCCAGTTCCGGCGCGCTGGTCCCGAACGACACGACCGTCAGCCCGACCACCAGCGGCGAGATCCCCAATGCTCGACTGATCGCCGACGCACCGCGAACCAGCACGTCGGCACCGATGATCAACACCGGGAAGCCAACCAACATCAGAATGATCGTCAACGCGTCCAAGGCCGGCATCCTAGTGACGTTGCGTTCGCGGGCGCGGCAAATGGTTCAATCGAAGATGTCGATCCACCACGGCTTGCGCTTCTTATAGTACTTCTTGTCGTAGTGCGGCGGGGGCGGGTAGTAGGCCGGCGGTGGGGGCGGGGCGTGGTGCGTCGGCTGGTGATGTGTCGGTTGTGGCGGCGGAGGGGGAGTGGCCGGTTGGCGTGACGTTTCGTGGTGGGCCCGCTCGAGGATCTTGTCAAGTTCACCGCGGTCGAGCCAGATGCCTCGACACTGCGGGCAGTAGTCGATCTCGACGCCCGACCGTTCGGCCATCACCAGCTTCTTCCCCGGGCAGACCGGGCACATCATGTCCAGTTCGATCGGCATGAGATCATGGTAGGTGGACAAACCTCCACACCGTGGGGCTGGCGTTCGTACAGGCCCGGAATCGACGCACGGTCGCATTCAAGGCCCTTTCATCCGTTCATCCGCATGGACGGATGGAAGGTGCTATACTGCCCGCATGACCGCGACGCTTCAGCAAGACACGCCGCTGCGACTCAAGCCCGGCCGCAAGCGCTTCCTCGACGTGCTCGCCGAGCGCGTGCTTGTCATGGACGGCGCGATGGGGTCGGCGCTTCAGGAGTTTGATCTTGATCTCGAGAAGGACTGGATGGGCCAGGAGAACATGAGCGAGGTACTCAACTTCTCCCGCCCGGACGTTATCAAGGACATCCACAAAGGCTTTCTCGAGATCGGCTGTGACGCGGTCGAGTCCAACACGTTCGGTGGCAACCGCATCGTGATGGCCGAGGCCGACATGGTCGACAAGGCGTACGAGGTGTCCAGGCTTGGTGCCGAGATCGCGCGCGACGCCTGCAACGAATACGAAACCGACGACTGCCCGCGCTTCGTCGTCGGCTCGATCGGCCCGGGCACTAAGCTCATCTCGCTGGGTAACTGCACGTGGGAAGAGATGGAGCAGTCGTACTACGAAAACGTGCTCGGCCTCATCGACGGCGGGGCGGACGTGCTGCTCATCGAGACGTGCCAAGATCTGCTGCAGATCAAGTGCTGCCTGTCGTCGATCGATCGCGCTTGCGAGGAGCGCGGGCTGACCGGTCTGCCGATCGAGGGCGGCGACCGGCCGCCGATCATGGTGCAGCTTTCCATGGACCTCAACGCCGGCCAGTCGATGCTCATGGGCAGCGATTCGCAGACGGCGTTGGCCGCGCTGCTGCCGTATGACCAGATCGACGTGTTGGGCCTGAACTGTGCCACCGGCCCGGTCGAACTGACCGAGCATATCCGCTACTTCAGCCGACATTGGCCGCGGTATATCTCGTGCCTGCCCAACGCCGGGATGCCGATCATGGTCGATGGCAAGAGCGAGTTCCCGCTCGGGCCGGCCGACTTCGCCAAGGGTCTGCTGCGATTCGTCGACGAGTTCGACATCAACATCGTCGGCGGTTGCTGCGGCACGAAAGTGCCGCACCTGAAAGCCGTGCTCGACGGTCTGGTCGAGCTCGGCTGAGTGGGTTAACGTCGGCGACGGATCAGTCCGAGACCTGCGGCCGCGAGAAGCCCCAGACTCGCTGGCTCTGGCACCGGCTGCGAGACGATGTTGTCGATCGAAAGGCCGTCCGTCTCTCCGGCAGCGACCGAGAGCGTGAACGAGGAAATTTCGGCCGAGCTGTTCACGCCGATGAACACCTCGTCGTCGGTGTCCGAAATGAGCGACTCCAGCGATACCGAACTTCCGAGAAAGTCCAACGTCGACTCACCGCTGAAGTCGATGTCATCGATGAGCAAGCCGAAGTTGGTGACCGGTTGGTCAAAGGTGAACGTCACGCTCGGGATGAAACCGCCGGTGTTATCGAGAAACAGGTCGAGCTCGAGGTTGGTCGAGCCGAAGAACTCGGTGTCGATTTCGTAGTCGGTTGCGAACGTGCTCGTTCCGTTCGCGGTGAGGCTGAAGCCATTGAAAGGCGTCGCGACGGTTTGGTCGAGCGGGCCGTCGACTTCGTCCTGGAAGTCTTCAACAACGGGGCTGGGGAGCGAACCGGTGAACGTCGCCTCGTCGGTCGAGAAGATGACGAACTGCCCGAAGGCCGGCACGGCAAACGCGATGGCGGCGAGCGCGGTAAGAGTCTGCATTTTCTGCATGGTCAATGTCCTTGCTGAGAGGGTCGGGATGCGAGTTGTTAGCGTCGGCGGCGTAGCGCGAGCAGGCCGATCGCGAGCGGACCAAGCACCGTCGGCTCGGGAATCAGTCCAGGGCCGGTGACCGTCGTCACGTATGACTGCGGCCCGCTGCTGGCGGCGAACTGGCTGGTGACAAAGAAGTAATCGGTGTCCTCGAAGAGCAGCGCTTCGATGATCGACTGACCGTCGGCCGCGCCGTTGCTCGCAAAGCCATTGCCCAGACCGAGGTCCAGCAGATTGGCCGTCGGGTCGGTCGGGTCGAAGCTGCCTTCGTACAGGAACGTGAATCCGTCGCCATCGCTGACGGTGCTGTCGAAGATGTAGCCGCCGGAGACTTCCGGGCTGAAAGGAACCACGTCGAAAAACGTCGGCCCGAGGCCGCTGACGCCGACGATCGAGAACGGGCGATCCCACTGCGGCCCGCTCGATACGTCGCTGGTCAACGTCGTCACCACGTCCGGCGCGTCGGTGAGCAGGTGATACGTCACATCGGTCAGTTGGCTTATGCCGGGGGTGTTGCCGGCGTCGAACCACTGGAAGCTGAACGACCCGGTGCCGACGGCATCGACAAATCCGTCCTGCACATCCGCGAACGGGTAGTCCGCGATGGACATCTCGCCGGCAATGGGCGGGCCTTCGTTGATGCCCCAGGCGATGGTCTGCCCGTCTGGGCTGACGACGTCGGCGGCAACTTCCATGGAGAACGGGAACGTTCCGCCGTCGAAGTCGCCGGAAAGCGGAAACCACTGTGCCGTGACGCCGACGCCGCTGATCGTCTCGGTCGCCGTGAACGGAACGTCGACCACGGACACGCTCGGCGCATCGATGGTGACATCCGCCCCCGGCGTGGAGGCGACAAGCCGCTGGGCCGCGAGGGCCGGTGTGGCGATCAGGGTGACGGCCGCGCAGGAGATGAGAACTTTCACGAAGTACTCCCGCGACGACGCAAGAGCCCGAGCCCTGCAACGGCGAGCAGCCCAAGCGTCGCCGGCTCGGGGATCGCGGAGACGAACAGTGCGTTCACGTCCTGATCGGTCGTGCCGCCGAAGCTGTCCTCGTCGAAGAACAACGTCGCGGTGTCTGCCACGGGGTCGTAGATGAAGATGTCGCCATCCTCGAAGGCCACGCTGCCGACGGTCTCGTCCGCCACCGTCGAGAGCGCGAAACGACCGTCATTGAGCAAATGGATGCCGTCGAGGTCCGCCAAAGGAAACAGGAAGATGTCCGATTCGGCGACCTCGACCGAAAGCGTGCTGGTCCCGGGCACGAAACGGAGAATGTCCCCGTCGCTGAAGTCCTCACTCCCAATGCTCGCGTCCGACTGAACGCTCAGGAGCAGGTCACCGTTCGGTGCCACGCTTACCGCATCGACGTCTTCGCTCGTTGAGGTGAAGACGCTGTCACTCGAAAACACCGTCGTGACTGCGAGTGTCGTCGGGTTGATCTCCACGATGTCGCCGTCGTCGAACGTGACGCCGTTGAAGCTGCCGTTGAACGCGGTCGACACGAGCACGTTGCCGTTGGGTAGAAGGTGAAACGCGTCGAGATCGCCCGCCTCGACGGAGAAGAAGCTCGTTCCGATGTCGGTGGCGATGTTGTAATCGATCGCGTCTTCATCGGTAAACGTGACACCGCCGAGTTCGTTATCGACGTTGCTCACGACACTGAGCGTCACCTGCTGGGCGTGGACCTGCTCGCTGCCAGCGAGTGTCCATGCCACGGCACATCCGGCCGCCAAAACGGCGGCATTCTTGCAAAACTTCATGTGGGTTCCTCGTTGCCTTTCTCTCCGCGACACACGTTTCCAGGGCGTATCGCTTGGGTTTGCGGTTGACGATTCGTTGTATCAGGACAGCGAACCGGGTCAAGTGTTTTCCAGTCAATCGGCCGGCTCGTCCGCATCTGATCGTGCCACGCCCAACGCGCGACGTGCCTCGACGGCGAGGCGTCGGCCGACCTGTTCCTCTTCGTCAACGACGACTTCAGCCCCGGCGAGCATGATCTCCCAGCGGGCCGCGTGATAACGGCTGCGGGCGATGATCATGACGTGCGGGCAAAGTTGACGTGCAACGTGAACGACCTGTCGCACGATCGCCGGGTCGGGCAGCGTGACGATGAACGCGGCCGCGTCTTGCAGGCCAGCGTGTTCGAGAACCTCGGCCTTGGTGGCGTCGCCGGACTGGAAGGACAAGCCGTACTGCTCGGCGGTCGAGCGGGCCTTGGGATTCAGGTCGAGCACGGTGATGCGATCGCTATACGCATTGATCAGGTCGCCGGCGACGAGCTGACCCGCGGGACCGAAGCCGGCGAGAATCACTTTCCGTTCAGACTCCGCGACCGGCTCGATGGGTTCGATCGACTCGTGTTCGTCCGACTGCCGGCGTCGCAGCTTCAACGCAAGCGTCGGGCCGAACTTCACCAGGTACGGCGTTGCGAACAACGTCACCACCGTCACGCTGACGATCAGCTTGAACGCCTGCTCGTCGATCAACGGCCCGCGCGCGATCTTTGCCAGCACGAACGAAAATTCACCCACCTGCGCGATCGCGAAGCCGGTGAGCGCGGCGGGGATCGGCGCTTGTTTGAGCAGCTTCGTCGGCAGGCTCAGTATGCCGAACACGACCGCCGCTTTCCCCACGAGCACCGCGAGCGTCGCCCCGGCAACCAAGTGGATGTTCGCGAAAGCCCACAGCGGGTCGGCCAGCATCCCGACCGCCGCGAAGAACAACGTGACCAGCGCCGTGCGGAGCGACGCGATGTCCGCCCGAACCTGTGTCGCGAACGGCGAGCCCGCCATCAACACCCCCGCGAGGAACGCCCCGATCGCCGGACTGATCTCGATGGTGTGCGCCGCGGCCGCGCTTCCGAACGCGAGCACCACCGCGAGCAGGATCGGAAACTCCCGGTTGCGTGCCCACTCCTTGAGGTTGAGCAGCTTGGGCACGACGAAGTTGAACAGCAGGAGAAACCCGCCGACAAGGATCGCCGCGAAGAGCAGCGTCTTACCGAGCGAAAACGCCATCTCGGTCGCGGTGCCTCCCAACGCGAGTGCGCTGACGGTGAGCGTGACGGGCAGCACCGCGACGTCCTGCACGAGAAGGATTCCCGTCGCGTTGCGGCCATGCGGGGCTTCGATCGTGGCGGTGTCGACGAGAAGCCGCAGGACCGTCGCCGTTGACGAGAGCGCGATCATGCACCCGATCGCCAGGGCGGCTTTCGGCGGGAGGCCGATGACACTCGTCGTGGCGAACACGACCGTCGCGGTGACGACGATTTGCAGTGTGCCGCCGAGCAGGGCGATCGAGCCGAGCTTTCGCAGCCGGGCGAAAGAGAACTCGAGCCCGATTGTGAACAGCAGCAGGGCCACGCCCATCTCCGCGATCAAATCCACGTCGCCCATGGAGCTGTCGCCGACGAGCCCGAGCATGTTCGGCCCGACCAACATCCCCGCCGCGAGGTACCCGACGATCGCCGACTGTTTGAAAAGCTCCGCAACCGTCCCCAACACCAACGCCGACCCGAGTAAAAGCAGAACGATGAACAGGACGTTCCAGCCGCTGACTTCACCGGCGGCAAGCATGAGGGGCAACGGCATGCGGCGAGGGTAGCGTGACGCCGCCGATCCCCAAGATCGCACTTGTTGGTTGTCCAGCCGGCCTGCATCCGTTCATCCGGCTGAACGGATGGATGCGGGACGGTTCGTCGGGTAGGATGCAGCGACATGTCTGCCAATCGCTACGCCATCGGTCGCGAGGTCACGCCGATCGACCAGTTCTCGTCGTTGACCCAGGCCGCCGACGCCAAGCCGCAGAACTCGTACCTCATCGTCGGCGAGCGCACCAACACCAACGGCTCCCGCCAGTTCAAGCGCCTGCTTCAGGAAGAGGACTGGGACGGCCTGGTGTCGATGGCCCGTGACGAGGTCAAGGGCGGGGCGATGATGATCGATGTCTGTGTCGACTTTGTCGGTCGTGACGGCGTGCGTGACATGCACGAGGTGGTGAGCCGGTACGTCCGACAGATCCCTGTCCCGTTGATGCTCGACTCGACCGACCCGGCGGTGATGGAGGCGGGCCTGAAGCTCGCCGGCGGGCGCTGCGCGATCAACTCGATGAACCTCGAGGAGGGCGAGGAGAAGCTCGCCGAGATCTGCAAGCTCGCCAAGAAGTACGGCGCGTCCGTCGTCGCCGGCTGCATCGACGAGGATCCGGAAAACGCGATGGGCCGGACCGAGCAGCGGAAGATCGACATCGCCCACCGCATCCGCGACCTCGCCGTCGAGAAGTACGGCCTGCGTGACTGCGACCTGATGTTCGACCCCCTCGTGCTGCCGATCTCCACCGGCATCGAGGAAGACCGTCGCAACGCCCTCGAAACCATCGCCGGCACCAAGCGGATCATGGCGGAGCTGCCCGAGTGCCAGACCGTCGTCGGCCTGTCCAACGTCGGCTTCGGTCTCAACCCGTACCCCCGGCAGGTGCTCAACTCCGTCTTCCTCCACGAGCTCCGCGAGGTCGGCCTGACCGGCGCGATCGCCCACGCCTCGAAGATTCTGCCGAAGAACAAGATCCCCGACGAGTTCTGGGATGCCGCGCTCGATGTCATGTATGACCGACGCGACAAGCACGAAGACCCGCTGACGAACTTCATCAGTGTCTTCCCAGAGGATGCCGGCGCTGACGTTGCGGCCGGGCCGTCGCTCGACGACTTGGCCGTCGACGAAGCGCTCAAGCAGCACATCATCGACGGCGAGAAGCGCGACCTGACCAAACGCCTCGACACCGCGATGGGTGAGGGCCATGCGCCGCTCGACATCATCAACAACATCCTCCTCAGCGGCATGAAAGTCGTCGGTGATCTCTTTGGCCGCGGCGAGATGCAGTTGCCGTTCGTGTTGCAAAGTGCCGAGACGATGAAGGCGGCGGTCGCCCACCTCGAGCCGCACATGGAAAAGGTCGAAGGCACCACCAAGGGCAGCATCGTCCTCGCCACCGTCAAGGGTGACGTCCACGACATTGGGAAGAACCTCGTCGACATCATCCTCACCAACAACGGCTACACGGTTCACAACATCGGCATCAAGCAGACCGTCGACGACATCCTCAAGAAGCAGAACGAACTCAAGGCCGACGCGATCGGGATGAGCGGGCTGCTCGTGAAGTCGGTCGCGGTGATGAAGGACAACCTCGGCGAGTTCAACCAGCGCAACGTCGACGTGCCCGTCCTGCTAGGCGGTGCGGCCCTGACCCGCGACTACGCCGAGGACGATCTCGCCACGCTCTACGGCGGTAAAGTCATGTACTGCAAGGACGCCTTCGACGGCCTGCACGTCATGGACGCCATCGCCGAGCACCGCCTCGACGCGATGTTCAACGAACAAGTCGACCGCGCTCAGAAGCGTAAGCAGCTCAAGGCCGGGGCGAAACAGCCACAGAGCAAGCAGGGCAAAACCGTTGATGTCGCCAAGGACAACCCGGTGCCGACCCCGCCGTTCTGGGGCAAGCGCACCGCGACTGACATCCCGCTGCCGACGATCTTCGGCTACGTCAACACCGTTGCGCTCTACGCCGGCCAGTGGGGCTTCAAGAAGAAGGGCCTGACCAACGAGCAGTACGAGGCGACCCTTGCCGACAAGGCCGACCCGGTCTTCGAGCAACTCAAACAACGCGCCCTCGCCGAAGGCTTCCTGCACCCCGGCGTGACATTCGGCTACTTTCCCGTGCAGTCCAAGGGCGATGACGTGATCGTCTACGACCCCGCCGACTTCGAGAAGGGCTCGCGTGAGCCGAAGGGCAAGCCGGTCGAGATCGCACGGTTCAACCTGCCGCGTCAGGACGGTCGGCGCAATCTGTGCATCGCCGACTTCTTCCGAAACACCGCGTCGGGTGAGTACGACGTGCTCGGCCTGCAGTGTGTCACCATGGGCCACGCGGTGAGCGAGATGACCGCCGAGCTGTTCAAGGACAACGCTTACCAGGACTACATGTACCTGCACGGCTTCGGCGTCGAATGCGCCGAGGGGTTGGCCGAGTTCTGGCACAAGCGCATGCGGGCCGAGCTCGGCTTCGCGTCCGAGGACGACTCGGACGTCCGCAAGCTCTTCCAGCAGAAGTACCGCGGCTCCCGCTACTCCTTCGGCTACCCCGCCTGCCCCAACCTCGAAGACCGCACCAAGGTCCTCGACCTGCTCGACCCCGATGCCATCGGCGTCACGCTCTCCGAGGAGTACATGCTCGTCCCCGAGCAGAGCACCGACGCCCTGGTCGTGCATCACCCGCAGGCAAAGTACTTCGACGTTTGACCGGGCTCAGTTCCGACGAATATGGGCACGGTGATCAAGTCTTGCGAACAACTTGCTTGCATTCACCGATCCGATCCGGCATAACGCACGTATGAGCCAGCCGCCACAAGATCAGGGGACCGCCGGACAGCCGATGAACTACCAGACGCAGGGCCCGGGCAAGCCCAAGGGCATGGCGATCACCGCCATGGTTCTGGGCATCTGTGCGTTTGTGCCGGGGTGTTGCATTCCGTATCTCAACTGGGTCATCGCGCCGATCTGTGCGTTGCTCGCGATCATCTTCGGCACCGTCGCGCTCAAGGCCGTCGCCCGCGGCGAGGCCGATGGGGGCGGCATGGCCAAGACCGGCTTGATCCTCGGCATTATCAACCTCGCGCTGATCGTCATCGGCATCATCCTCGTGGTGATCGTCGGCGTGTCGGTGTGGAACTCCGATGGCTTCCAGCAAGCGCTCGAAGAGGCCGAAGCCGCTTCCCAGAACGATGGCGAGTTCCAGTTCGACTTCGAGTCCGCGGAGTGAGCGGCCCGTGCTTCGCGGATGGGCTATGCTCTTAGTCCCGCAGTCGCGGGGCCTACCGCCATGTCCGACCAGATGCCCGAGGGAAGTCCGTTTGCCGTCGATCTTGAAATTGCCATCGCCGCTGCCCGGGAGGCCGGGGCCCGTGTGGCCGAGCATGCGTGTGACGGCGTGAAGCGGCTGACCAAGACTCACGAAGCCACGACCGACGAAGCCGTCACGATCGCCGATCGCGAGGCACAGGCCATCGTCGTCGCGACACTCCGCAAGCATTTCCCGACCGACGGCATCATCGGCGAAGAGTCCGAAGACGGCTCGGCGATCACTGCCGACATCAACGACCCCGCCGGGCGTAACTGGGTCATCGATCCGATCGACGGCACCAACAACTTCATCGCCGGCCTGGGCAACTATGCCGTGTGCATCGGTCTGCTCGTCGATGGCGAACCGGTCGTCGGCGTGGTGTTCGACGTGTCCCGCGATCGTCTGTACGCCGGGGCCAAGGGTTCGGCCGTCATGGTCAACGGTGAGCCGATCGATCTGTGTTGCGAGGACGTCAGCAAGGCGAGCGTGCTGATGATGACGAGCAACCTGCTCGATCGCCACGGCAAAGCCCCCGGCTGGGCGACGACGTTCCTGAGCCAGACCGACTTGAAGGTCCGCATCCTCGGCACCGCCGCGCTGGAGGCAACGATGGTCGCGGCCGGCACCGCGCAAGCCGCCATCACCGTCAACGGCAAGCTCTGGGATGCCGTCGCGCCGTGCGCACTGGTGTTGGCCAATGGCGGGCGCGTCACCGACTTCGTCGGCAACGACGTGTTTCCGTACGACGTCACCGACTACCGCGGCGCGAAGGTGCCGTTCCTCGCGGCGACCACGCAAGCGCTTCCGGTCATCCTCGAGCACATGCGTCGAAACCCCTGAGCAGCGGGGCAGCGTTTCGTCACTTCACCGCTTGCTTGACCAAGTCGCCCATCGCCGCGGCGATGACCTGCTCGGCGATGACCACGTCCGTCGCGCCGCGGCGTCGGGCTTCGTAGGCGCTGCTCGTAAAGTACGTCCGGGCCACGATACGAATGTCCGGCTTGGCCTGATGAACGGTGTCGATGCACCGCATCACGCTCGCCTCGTCGGGCAGGGCGATCACGACCAAGTCGGCCGACTCGAGCCCCGCGTCACGCATCGTGTCGAGCTCGGTCGCATCGCCGAGGCGTATGTCCATGCCCGACTTGCACCGCTCCACCGTGACGGCGTTACGCTCGATCACCGAAACTTCCCAGCCGGCCAGACACAGCGCTTCATGAGCCATCCGTCCCGGCACGCCGAAGCCGGCGATGATGGCGTGTTTCGGGTTGGCGTGCTCCTCCGACTGCATGGGGCCATCGTAAGCGTTTGGGCCCACATGCAACCTTCACACGCCGGCTTTCATCGGTGATCCGGTCGGGCCTATCCTTCCTGAATGCAGTCACGCAAGCACGATCGATCCGATGCCCAGTCGCAGAAGCGACGCAACACCGTCACTCGCGCCAACGCGGAGGCGACTCAAGAGACCATCGAGCGGAACCAGCCGGTACGCGACGAGGACTTGGCCAAGGCTCGCGGACTGGTCGACGAACTCGTGGCCGAGTTGGCTGACTTGAACAACGGCGACCTCGTCGGCGACGTGATGAAAAGCGCGCTCAAGCTGTTGCGGGACCAAACCAACCGTGGCGACATCAAACTCATCGACAAATCGTTCAAGGAACTCCGCTACGCCCTGAGGGTTTTCGGACCCTACCGCGACACACGCAAGGTCAGCATTTTCGGCTCGGCCCGCACGCCCGAAGGGCATCCGGATTACGAAACTGCGGCACAGTTCGGCAGGGCGATGGCGTCGGCGGGATGGATGATCATCACCGGCGCCGGCGGCGGCATCATGGAGGCCGGCCATGTCGGGGCCGACACCGACGCCTCCTTCGGGCTCAACATCTCCCTGCCCTTCGAGCAGTCGGCCAACACCGTCATCGACGGCGACACCAAGCTCGTCGACTTCAAGTACTTCTTCACCCGCAAGCTGATGTTCATGCGCACGAGCCATGCGGTGGTGCTCTGCCCGGGCGGGTTCGGCACCATGGACGAAGGCTTCGAAGCACTCACGCTGGTGCAGACGGGCAAGAGCGTGCCGGTGCCGATCGTGATGCTCGAGAAACCGGGCGGTTCGTACTGGAAAGCCTGGGACGAGTACGTCCGGGATCACTTGCTCGCCGGCGGACTGATCAGCCCCGAAGACCTGCACCTTTACAAGATCGCCGTCAACGTCGAAGAGGCGGTCGACGAGTGCAAGGCGTTTTACAAGAACTACCACTCGCTGCGTTACACGCGCAACCGGTTGCTCCTACGTCTGCAGCACAAGCCGACCGATGCCCAACTCGATGAGATCGCCGAGACGTTTGCCGACATCGCGGTGGAGCAGAACTGGCGTGTGAGCGGCCCGCTGCGGCTCGAACGCAACGAGCCGGACCTTCGTCACCTGACCCGTCTGTCGTTCACCTTCAACCGCAAGGATCACGGCCGATTACGGCAACTGATCAATCGTCTCAACGGTTTGGTTTGAGCAGAAGTTCAAGACCGAGTTGCTTTTGCCGAAGCGTTGGATCACGTTCGGACGATGCCTAGAGTCTTGCCGCACTGGCCCTTGGTGTAACGGTAGCACGAAGGTTTCTGGTACCTTTAGTCGGGGTTCGAATCCCTGAGGGCCAATCCCCCCAAAGCATTTTGCTTCACGGTCGGATCGTCACGATCCGCTCGCTGGTGGGTGTGGCGACGGTGAGGTTGATGCTCTCGCCGGGCGCTATGTCCGCGAGGCGACCGAGTAGCTCGTCAGGCGTGTCGATTTCGATCCCGTTGATTTCGAGGATGGCGTCACCGGGCCGAAGGCCGGCTCGTGCGGCAGGGCTCGCATTGCGGACCGCACCGACGACGATCCGGCGGTTTGGCACATTGGGCAATGCCGCCGGGTCCGCCAAAACGAACCCGAGCATTTGCGGGCTCAACGCACGGCTCGGCACCGGCGGGGCGGCAAAGCTGAGCATGTCCGTCGGCAACTCGCCGAGCGTGACCCGTACTTCGATCGGTTGCTCGTCGCGGACGACTTCGAGCGTCACCGCAGTGCCCGGCGACATCGAGGCAATGAGGTTGCGCAGGTCTTGATCTTCGAAAATGGTCTCGCCGTTGACGGCCGTGACGATGTCGCCGGCTTCGAGGGCGGCGGCGGCGGGGGTGTTGGCGTAGACGGTGCGGATGAAGGCACCGTTGATCGGGGCGGCGTCGATGGTTACGCCGAGCCAGCCGCGTCGGACGCGGCCGATGTCTTTGAGTTGCTCGACGATCGGGCGCGCCATCGACTCGGGGATGGCAAAGCCGATGCCGTCGAACCCGCCGGACCGCGAGGCGATGGCGGTGTTGATGCCGACGACTCGGCCGGTGAGATCCACCAACGGCCCGCCGGAGTTCCCCGGGTTGATCGCCGCGTCGGTCTGGATGAAATCCTCGTAACTTCCACGGCCCAGCACACCGGCCCGACCACGGCGGCGGTCTAGCGTGTTGCGGCCGAGTTCGCTGACGATGCCGGCCGTCATCGACCCGACGTAGCCGAACGGCGAACCGAACGCGACAACCCAGTCGCCCTTGCCCAGCCGTTCGCTCTCGCCCCAGTCCGCCGCTATCAGGCGCGGCGCGGAGATTTCGATCACGGCGAGGTCGGTCGGCGGGTCCGTGCCGATGACCTGGGCGTCGGGGCTGGTGAACTCCCGACCGTCGGCGAGCGTGACGACGATGCCGGTGGCGTTGGCGACGACGTGGTTGTTGGTCACGATCCAACCGCGGCCGCCGTCGACCTCGATGATCACGCCCGAGCCGTTGCCGACCTCGACCGGGCCACCGCCGGGGATCGGCGCGGATCGCTGGGTGATGATGTCGACGACGCTCGGCTCGATGGCGGTCGAGACGTCACGGAACACGATCGAAAGGTCACCGATGCTCGCGAGACGATCGCGGGCCTGATTTGCATCGGCCAGGGCCTGGCGATAAACGCGGACGTCGAGCAACCAGAGTGTCGCGAGCACGATGGCCGCGCCCACGACAAAGCCGCTCACGAGGATCAACGTACGTCGGGCCGCGGTCCACCAGGTCATTGCTGCTCCCCGTAAATGTGCTCGCCGGCCGGATAGTCGCCGGATTCGACGGCGAGCCGCCAACGGTTCACCGTCGCCATCGTCGCGGCGCGAACGTCACTTTCCTCAATGTCGAAGCGCGGTACGAACTTCGGCGGCTTGGCGGTGAGGCCGAGCAGATCGTGAAGCACCACGACATACGACGTGCAGCCCGGCCCGGCACCGCAGCCGATGACCGGGACGTCCACCGCGTCGAGTACCGCATCGGTCGCGGCCGTGGTGGTGGCTTCAAGCAGGACGCCGACCGCACCGCTGTCGACGCAGTTCTCGGCATCCGCGGCCAGCGCGGCGATCTCGGCGTCGGTCCGGCCACGATAGCGGTAGCCGCCGTCGCGCATCACCGTTTGCGGCGTCAGGCCCAGGTGCGCGAAGACGGCCACGCCGTGGTCGGCGAGCGTTGAAACGACGTCCAAGTGCTTCGCGGCCGCTTCGAGTTTGACCGCGTCGCAGTCGGTCGCCTTCACGGCATCGAGCACGTCCTGGGCAGTCGCCGCGAAAGCGACGTCGAGCATGACGAAGGCGTCGGGATTGCCGCGTCGCGCGGCGTTGGCCATGTCGCTGAGCGTTGCTTGCTGGATCGGGAGCGTGGTGCGGTGCCCGTGGAGAACGTTGGCCGCGGAGTCGCCGATGAGCAGCTGGTCGACACCGGCCTCGCCGAGCAACGCGGCGTAGGTCGCGTCGTAACAGGTGAGCATCGGCACGCACGCGCCGTCTCGCCGGGCCTGTTGGAGGGTCCGCAGTGACATCACGCCATGGTATCACGGCCGCAGCGCCACCGCCGTCATCGGCGTAAGCGGAAACTCCTCGAGCACCGCGTGCAGGTCGTCGAGCGTCAGCGCCTGCACCGTCTGCATGTCGTCCTCGAGGCTTCGGTACTGTTCGTTGTAGAGCCAAGTCGCGCCGAGGCTGCGCATGCGGCCCATGATCGACTCGCCGTGGAGCGTGAGGCTGCCGGCGATCTTGTTCTTGGCGCGTTGAAGTTCGTCGTTAGTGATGTCGCCGCGCGCGTCCGCGAGGACTTTGCGGGCCAGGTCGAACGCCTCGCCGTCGCGGTCGGGGGCGGTGGTGAGCGAGAGGTAGAAGCTGCCGACGCCGTCGTGGGGGTAGCTGCCGAAGTCGGCCTCCTCGGCGATGGCCGGATCGACCAGCGCCCAGTACAGCCGCGAGCCTTCGTCGTCGCCGAGGATGTCGCTGAGCACCCGGGCGGCGAAACGGGCGTCGTCTTGCTGCGTCGGGCCGGCGGTCAGGGCCATCGTATAGCTGCGGTTGAGCTTCTCGTCCGTCACGACCACCCGGCGATCCTCGGCGGCGTTCGACGATGCCTCCCGCATGTCCGGAAACACCCGTGGCCAGTGTCCGTACAACCGCTCGGCCTCGGCGACGATGTGGTCGAAGTCGAATGCGCCCGCCACGCTCAGCACCATGTTGCCCGGGCCGTATCGGCTGTCGAAGTAGCCCTTCATCTGATCCCGCGTCAGTGCCTCGATGCGCTCGGCGGGTCCGAGGATGCTCATGCCCAGCGGGTGCTGCCCGAAGTGCTCGGCCATAACGCGTTCGTAGAGGCGATGACCCGGGTCGTCCTGATACATCGCGATTTCTTCGAGGATGACGTTCTTCTCGGTCGTGAAGTCATCGTCGCGTAGCGACGGACGAAGCAGGTGCCCGAGCATGTCGAGCGCCTGGTCGGTGAACTTCGGCAGCACTTGCGCGTAGTACGCGGTCATCTCCTGGCTGGTGAACGCGTTGTAGCGTGCGCCGATCTCGTCGAAGATGCGATTGACGTCCTCCCAGCCGAGCGTGTCGTCGCCCTTGAACATCATGTGCTCGAGGAAGTGGGAGACGCCGTTGATATCGGGTGACTCGTCGCGCGAGCCGGTCTTGACGAACAGGCCGGCGGCGACGGAGTGGGCCGAGGGATTGTGCTCGGCGAGGATCTGCAGTCCATTGGGCAGCGTGTGTGCGTGGAACGAGAGCGACATAGGCGGGATGGTACGGCGGTGCGAACCGCGTTGCGGAGCAACGCAGCTGCGCGTACTGATTCATGTATCGCAGTGCGCCGAGCTGCGTTGCTCCGCAACGCGGTTCAGCGGCGGCGACGCCGAATGGTGCGGACGGTGATGTTCCGTTCGGGCTTCTGTTTGCGGATGAACGCGAGGAACGGTTGGAGCTTCTCCGCCGTGCGCAGGGCCTGGATGTCGGCGTAGTCGGCCGCGAGTTGCTTGTTGGTGAACGTCGCGTGTATCTGCTTGTGGCACGGCTTGCACGTCGGCACGCGTTCCTCTGGACCGCCACCGCGCGACTTGGGGCGCAGGTGATGGAGCGTGATCATCTTCTTCGGCACGGTTCGGCCGCATAGTTCGCAGCGATCGTCCATTCGGGGACTTTACGGTTCGCCGCCGGTGACGTCGCGGAAGTCTTGGAGGGCTTCGCGCCAAGGACGCATGTGCTTCCCGGTGGCGGATTCATAGGCGGACAGGTCGAGCACGCTGTAGCCGGGGCGATGGGCGGCGTCGGGTTTGTCGGCGGCGTACTCGGCGGCGGTAGTCGGCGTGAGATCGGCTTCGACATTGAACACGTCGAAGGTGGCCGCGGCGAAATCGTGCCAGTTGGTCTCGCCGGCGTTGGTCGCGTGAAAGATGCCTTCCGCGTCGGCGTCGACGAGGTTGAGCAAGGCTTCGGCGAGGTCGTAGGTGAACGTCGGCGTGCCGCGCTGGTCGTTGATGACCTTCAGTGAAACACCCTTGCGTGCAAGGGTCACCATCGTCTTCGGAAAACTCGGGCCGTTGGGTCCGTAGAGCCAAGCCGTGCGGACGATGCACCAGCCGGGCGGGCTTTGTTTTTGCAGTGCCTGTTCCCCGAGCAGTTTGCTCCGACCGTAAGCGCTGACCGGTCCGACGGGATGATCGACCTTGTACGGCTCGGTCGCGGTACCGTCGAAGACGTAGTCGGTCGATACGTGAACGAGCTTGGCGTCGGAACGCTTCGCCGCGTAGGCGATGTTGCCCACCGCTTCGCCGTTGACCATGTTGGCGACGGCCGGCTCCTGCTCGGCTTTGTCGACGGCGGTGTATGCGGCGCAGTTGAAGACAACGGCGGGACGGACTCGATCAAACAACGCGTCGACGGCGGTGCGGTCGGTCAGGTCGGTGTCCTCGCGGTCGACGCTGGTGCAGGTGAGCCGACGCCGGGAGAGGGCGCGCTTGAGGGCGTAGGCGAGCATGCCATTACCGCCGAGGACGAGGATGGGTGTGTCCGGGCCGAGCATCTGTTCATGATTATCGGCGTTCGATCTCACGGACTGAAGCCTGCCTTCATGCAGCACTCGATGTCGTCACCCGTCCTGTCCGAAGTCTTTCATTTGTTCCGTGAAGACATGACTTTCGAAAGCAGCGTTCATCCGCGAATGGCGTGGAACAACGTGATTTTCTGATGAAACGAAAGTCGATTGTTTCGGCATTGTTGATCACTTTCCCGGCCTCGTACAACACGTCGGACGGCCGAGGTTCGGTCGCGTCGTTGCTGCTGCCGCACTTACTGCGGTCAAGGAAAGGCTTTCATGAATCACGGCCCGAGTCATGAATCGAGCGTGTTGATCCTCGGCGGAGGATGCGCCGGGTTGAGCCTCGCTTGGAGGCTGCTCGATCAAGACACCGGGCCCATCACGATCGTCGAGCCGCGGACGATTTACACACGAGACCGGACGTGGTGCTTCTGGTTGCCGGACGAAACACGCCGCGACGTTCCGCGAGCCGTGTTGAATGTCATCCAGGATCGTTGGGACCGTTGGCGTGTTGTGGATCGCGACGGACGTGTGGTCGAGCGATCCATGAACGGGCTGGCGTACTGCTGTCTGCCGGCCGACCGGTTCTACGACTTGATGCTGACGCGGTTGCAAAAGAGTAACCGCGTCAGTTTTTTGCATGCCCAAGCCGTCGGACCGAGCGATGCGACCGGCGTGATGATCGAGACACCGACTGGTGAGCGCCGGCGTGTGTCGGGCGATGTTGTGGTCGATACCAGGCCACCGACGAACTACGACCCGCACGGGTTCGCGCGGGTTGCGGTCGAGCGAGGGGAGGTCGTGCAACAATTCGCCGGGGCGGATTACGAGAACATCGACGGATCTGATGCCGACGGCGGCTGCGCCACGTTGATGGACTTCGAGGCGGTCGAACAGTCGGGCGAAAGCCCGTGTGTGGAGTTTCTTTACGTGTTGCCGCAAGGGCGGGGCAGGGCTCTCGTGGAGTGGACGGGCATGCTCGCCGAGCCTGTGTCGGCAACGGAGGGTTGGGCACGGCTGGACGCGGCGGTCGCGCGGTCGATGCCGGGCTGGCGTCGGTTGCCCGAGGGCCATTGCGAATCCGGTACGCTGCCGATGTCGCCGTCCAGCGACCGTGTGTCGAGCAATGACGGCGTGATCCGTCTCGGCGTCGCCGGCGGGGCGTGTAGGCCCTCGACCGGCTACGCGTTTCTGCAGATTCAGCGTCAGGCCAAGGCGATCGCCGAGCAACTTGCGGGGCAACGAACGGCAACAGCCGTCCCCCGCCGTCCTGCGGCGATTCGCTATCTGGATGCGGTGTTTCTGCGTCGCATGCGTCGTGAGCCGGCCAGTTTCCCGAAAGTGTTCGCGGACCTGTTCGCACGGACTCGGCCTGACCGGCTCGCGCGGTTTTTGAGTGACGTGCCGCAGCTGTCGGATTGCCTGGCCGTCATCGCCGCGATGCCGAAGTTTCCGTTTGCACACGAGGCGATCGTCGGTGGTCTGGCCGAGCGGTTTCCGCCGCGTGATGCGTGGCAGTCACATCGCAGGATTGCGGTCGCTGCGACGCTGGTCCTGGCCGTACTCGCCGCTGTCGCAACACTGCCGGTCACGTTGCAGGTGGTCCTTCTTGTGCTTGCGGCCTCGGTCGGCATGGCACACGGTGCGACCGACGTTTGGCTCGGACGCGATCTTTTGGGTGATGACCGTGCCGGGCGGTTGCGCTTCGGTGGCGGATACCTGGCGCTGACGTTGGTCGCGCTTGCGTTGTACGTGCTGGCTCCGTCGGTGTGGCATTGGGCGTTCTTCGTTCTGGCTTGGCTGCACTTCGGGTTCGGCGAACTTCCCGCGTTACTTCCGCGTGGACCCGGTGAGTTCGCGGTGTCGGCCGTGCGTGGGGCGATGCCATTGACGTTGCCGGCGCTGTTGCACCCTGACGCGGTGACCTGGGCACTGACGGTACTGGTCGGCGCGGCATCGGCGAGCAGCATGACGATGGTCCTCGCAACGCTGGGCTTGCCGACGCTCATCGCGGCTCTCATGCTGGTGATGGCTTCGCTCGTCATGCGTCGATGGTGGTCGGCGCTTGAGCTCGCAGTCGTCACATTCGCATTGATCATGCCGCCACCGCTGATCGCGTTTGCGATCTACTTTGCCGTCTGGCACTCCGCCCGGCACTTGCTCAGCGATGTCGTCGATGCGCCTGCGGCGGTCTGCAGAGAAAGTCGTCCGTGGTCGCCGGTGGTGGCGGCGACGCTCGCGCCGATCGTCATCGCGGCGATCGTCGGTTTTGCCATATCGAACATTCAGTCGGTAACCGCGACCTCTTCGGCGGTGCGCGTCGCGTTCGTCACGCTCGGTTGCCTGACTTTCCCGCACATGATCCTTGTCGCCGTCGTGGCGACACGAACTCGATCTTTCAACTCTCCACCCCCACCCCAACCGGCCGCTTCGGCCAGGAGTCATTTGTCATGGTCATGGAGAACTACATCGTCTTCGCCCCGTGGGCGCAGCTAACCATCGCGCACGTTCTGTCCCTCGGGGCCGCGTGTATGTTCGCGGGCCTGCTTTACTTCATCGTGACGGCCAAGCAGATCGCGCCGAAGTATCGCATCGCCAACTGGCTCGGTGCCGTGGTCATGGTGTCGGCCGCTTTGGAACTTGGTAACCAGTACATCGTCTGGAAGAGCACCATGAGCGGTGTCGAGTCGGCCACCGGCGGCACCGTCTTCGGGGCGCTCACGGGCACGGCCTTTTCCAACGGCTATCGCTACGTGAACTGGTCGATCGACGTGCCGGTGCTGCTCGCGCAGTTCGTGGTGGTCTTCGGCCTGGTCGGCAAGAAGTTCTGGTCGCCGGTCATCCAGTTCACCATCGCAGGTTTGCTGATGATCTACACCGGCTACATCGGCCAGTACTTCGAAGCAGTTCCGACCGATGCGGCAAGCAATCTCGCGGCCATCGCCGCCGCCGACCCGAGCGTGCTCACACCAGGCAACACCGTTGGAAGCGTCGGCCAGCCGTGGCCGTACTGGTTGTGGTTCGTGGTGTCCTGCGTGTTCTACGCGTGGATCCTCGTACTGGTGCTCAAGGTCGGGCTCTCGGCCGACAACCTCTCCAAGCTGCCGCCGGTCGCGCGGACGTGGATGAAGGCCGTCGTCTGGACGCTGGTCGGTTCGTGGATGCTGTACCTCGTCGGCTACCTGATGCCGGCCGTGAGCATCTCGCAGGAGTCGGCGGTCATCCGTCAAGGTGCCTACACCGTGGCCGACGTCGTGTCGAAGGTGATCTACGGCATCATGATCGGTTACGTCGCGGTGTTGCGTTCCAACGCGGAGGGCTACAGCGAGGCGAGCCTCAACCGTCTCGGTTTCGACGACGCGCATCAGCCCGTCGCCGCTAACAGTTAGACAGCGACCGTCGGATGGAAGCATCCGTTCAGAAAAGCAAGGCGGGCGACACGATGTGTCGCCCGCCGTGCTGGTCGTATGCAACGTCGATCCCCGGCCGGC
>JBCDCH010000031.1 GCA_039182125.1 Planctomycetota bacterium | reverse complement strand
GAAACTCAAAGGAATTGACGGGGGCCCGCACAAGCGGTGGAGCATGTGGATTAATTCGATGCAACGCGAAGAACCTTACCAGGGTTTGACATGATACGAATTTCTTTGAAAGAAGAAAGTGCCTGTTGGAACGTATACACAGGTGGTGCATGTCTGTCGTCAGCTCGTGTCGTGAGATGTTGGGTTAAGTCCCGCAACGAGCGCAACCCCTACTGTTAGTTGCCAGCACATGATGGTGGGCACTCTAACGGGACTGCCGGTGTCAAACCGGAGGAAGGTGGAGATGACGTCAAGTCCTCATGGCCTTTATATCCAGGGCTACACACGTGCTACAATGGCAAGGACAAAGTGAACCAAGATCGCGAGATGGTGGAAATCACAAAAACCTTGCCCCAGTTCGGATTGCAGGCTGCAACTCGCCTGCATGAAGTTGGAATCGCTAGTAATCGCGGATCAGCTATGCCGCGGTGAATGTGTTCCTGAGCCTTGTACACACCGCCCGTCAAGTCATGGGAGTCGGGAATGGCCGAAGTCGCCTCATTACGGAGGTGCCGAAGCCAGGCTCGATGACTGGGACTAAGTCGTAACAAGGTAGCCGTAGGGGAACCTGCGGCTGGATCACCTCCTTTCTAAGGGATTATTTAGAACACGTAACAGAACCTTCGGGTTCCGCTGGTGCGAACCAGCCGTGAAACTAGTCAGCATTACCTCGCCGGAGTTTACTCTCCGAAACGGTGTCGGTAACGGCATCGAATGGCATCCCGCCTATTCACTTGTTGAAACACGCAGCCGCCGCTCTTCACGGAGCGGCGGTTGTTTTTGTTGCGCCCGGTCGTTCGGTATGCTCCACTGTGCATGGCTTATCGACTTCTCGAAAACTGGGATAACCGCAATGCATGACTTTGAGTCACTGCTCAGCGGAGGCCATCACAACTCGCTCGGCCACACGATCGAGGTGGTCGAACTTGTGCTTGCCGATCGGAAACTTCTCGCGAATCTCCTTGATTGCTATCGCTCTAGCGATGAGCTTGTTCGGTTGCGGGTGTCCAACGCACTCAAACGCGTTACGATAGCCCAGCCGACGTGGGTCGCCGACTACATTGAAGATCTCCTGTCGTGGATCGCCGACATTGATCAGCCTTCAACGCAATGGACGCTTGCGATCGTGTTTGACCTTTTGCGGGGTCAAATGGGCCGAGAGCAGTTCGCTAGGGCGACCGGTATCGTCAAACGCAATCTTGCGGACCACGACGATTGGATCGTGCTTAACAACTCGATGAAAACGCTTACCAAATGGTCGGCACATGTCGACGGTTTGGCCGAATGGATGCTTCCACACCTTCATCGCCTCGCATCGGATACGCGCAAATCGGTGGCGGCCAATGCACGAAAATCACTCAAGTCGTTGAACGCACAAAGTCTGATGCCGGGTTGAAGGCAGCATTTCGCAATGAGTTCTCATCGCTTCTTCCCCGGCCGATTCGGTTTTCCTAGCCGCGACTGTTCGGCGGGAAGGCGTGAGTCCAAACCTTCAGGACACCGAAGCCTCCCCGGTTAACAGTGGAAGCTGACGGTCGGAGATGGTGATGGTCAAGGGCGTCTTGCCTGCCGCTTCGCCGTCGATTTGCACGGGGGCGGGGCGGTCGGCATCGATGCGGACTTGCTTGCCGCGGGCGGTGGTGACGCCTTCGAGGCGGTGGTGGTGGCCGGCCCAAGCGGCGGCGGTGAGTTTGAGCAGGTGGCCGATGTGGCTTGCGGGCAGCAGGCACACGTCGAGGATGCCGTCGTCGCTGCGGGCGTCGGGGAGCAGAGGAAAGCCGGTGCCGTACTCGGGGGCGTTGGCACAGAAGGCGAGGCCGCGTGTGGGCGGGGCGATGCGTTCGCCATCGACGGTGATCGTCAGTTCAGGAAAGTCGTAGCGCAGCACAGCGGAGAGGGCGGCGGGGACATAGTCGATCTTGCGAATGGGCCCGCTGCGGGCGGTCTGCAGTGCGTGGATGACGTGGCCATCGAGGCCGACGCCGGCCATGAGTAAGAACAACCCTTGATTGGTGTCCGCGATGTCGAGACGTTGAACCCGTCCCCGTCGCACCGCAGCAGCGGCGATCTCGGCGCGTTTTTCGATTCCCAACGGTGAAAGCGTATCGGTGCCCGTGACCATTCGTTGCACCGGCCCGAGCAACCCGAGCAGGTCCGTCGGGTCCGGCCGAAACAAGCCCGGCGGAATCATGCCCACGTGCTGGGCCATGAGGTTCGCCGTTCCCAGCGGCACCACGCCGATCGGCGGCAGTTCACCCGGCAATGCCGCGAGCAGTGCCGACACCACCGTCCGCAGCGTTCCGTCCCCACCGACCGCGAGCACGCCATTCGCGCTGGCCCAGCGTTCCGTCTCGACTTCGTGTGCGATCCGTGGTTCCAGAACTGCTCCCGGCAACCGCCGCGCGATTGCCTCCGCCACGGCACGCCCTTTCCCGCGGCCGGCGATCGGATTGAAGCAAACGAGAATGGGGGAGGAATGACGAATGGCGAGTTCCCGAATGACGAATCAAATTCAAAGTCCGAATGATGAAAGATACGCCGCTCCTTCGTCATTCGGGAACTCGTCATTCAGCACTATCTCACGCGTAGCTGCTGACCACTTCCTCGCCGGTGTCGCGGTCGGCGGCGAGTCGGTCGATGACGCCGCTGGTGCGGAGCTCGGCCAGGGGGTTTTCGGGCAGACCGTTGCCCTTGCGCCATTCGGCGAGCATGGGGCGGACATCCTTCTCGTAGGCGTCGCGCAGGCACTCCTCGGCGGCGGTGATGTCCCCCTTGGCCTGAGCGTCGGCGAGCTTCTTACGATCGACGAGGCGGGCCTTGAGGTAGAGCTTCTGGGCCTGGTCGACGGTCTGCACCATCGCCTCAAGCTTGGGCTTGAGGTTGTGCGATTGGTCGACCATGTACGCGATGGCCGGTTCGGCGTTGCGGTCGGCCGCGAACTGGGCGATCTCGCTGAAGATGCGGAAGACGGCGTAGGGGTCGATGGACCCGAGTGTGAGGTCGTCGTCGGCGTACTTGCGGTCGTTGAAGTGGAAGCCGCCGAGCATGTCGTCATCCAAGAGGAACGAGACGATGTGCTCGATGTTGCAGCCCGGGAGGTGGTGGCCGGTGTCGACGAGGACTTTTGCCTGCTTGCCGGCCTTGCGGCTGAACGCGGCGGCCATGCCCCAGTCGGCGATGTCCGTGTGGTAAAACGCCGGCTCGAACGGCTTGTACTCGACGAGCATCGTGCCATCGCTGGGCAGCGCGTCGTGAACTGTCTTGAGCCCGTCTTCGAGGCGGCGCTTGCGGGCGACGATGTTGTCCTGGCCGGGGTAGTTCGTGCCGTCGGCGAGCCACATGCTCAGCAGGTCACTGCCCGTATGCTTCATCAGCTCAACCGAGTAGAGCGTGTGATCGACGGCCGACTTGCGTGCCGCGGCGTCGGGCGAGCAGAAGCTGCCGAGTTTGTACTGCTGGTCCTGGAAGATGTTGGGGTTGATCGAGCCGACGGCGATGCCGTGCGACTCGGCCAGCTTTTTCGTCTCGGCCCCGGCGGTCTCGGTGGCCTGGCTCACGTCAAAGTCCCACAACACGTGCACCGCGACCGTCGGGCACGCACCGGTGAGTTTGTGGACCAGCCCAGCATCGTGGAACTTGTGCGCGGTCGTCCGTGCCGCCGCCTTCTGGTGGAACTTGCCGAACCGCGTCCCCGTGTCGGCAAAGCCCCAGCTGGGCAACTCGATCTTGAACTCGTCCAGCGCGGTCAGCGCGTCGTCTTGAATGGGCATGGGGATGGATTGGGTGATTTGTGATTTGAGAACTTGCGTCTGGCGAGCGCCAAATCGCAAATCGACTCAGTAGACCGAATCGGGGAAGTAAAACTGCTCGGCGTTTTCGGGCGTGACCAGTTGGATGCCGATGCGGACGTCGCGTTGGTCGCCGCCGGTGCTGGTGGGTTCGTCACTCAGTTGCGTGGTATCGAGGTTGAGGTGGTCGGGGATCGCGTCGGCGACGGCGGTCTCGGGCTGGCCGGTGGCGTGGGCGGCGCCGAGGTGGATGCCGGCCGCGATCATGCCGGGTGGGTAAGTCACGTTCGCCGGGAACAGTCGATCGCCGTCACGCACCCGCTTGACGATGTCCTTCATCCCGGCCCCGCCGAGGATCCACATCTCCTCGGTCCGGCCCGCTTCGTTCAGCGCCTTTTCCACGCCTAGTGCCATGTCGTCATCGCTCGCCCAGACCGCGTCGATCTCGGGGTGTTGTTGGAGCATCGCAGCGAAGACGTTGTACGACTTCTCGCGATTCCACTCACCGTGCTGGACGTCAAGAATCTCGATACCGGCGTGCTTGCCGATTTCTTCTTCGAAGGCGCTGAAGCGTTCGTTGTCGATCTCGACGGTCATGCCGCGTAGGACGACGATCTTGCCGGTGCCGTTGAGTTGCTCGGCCATGAACTCCGCGGCAACCTGGCCGAAGCGCGCGTTGTCGCCGGCGACGTACAGGTCGGCGATCGGGTCGGAGAGCCCGCGGTCGACGCTGACGATGTACACGCCGCGATCCTTCGCCCGACGCAGCGCCGGCAACAGCGTGTCGCTGTTCATCGGCAACACGACCAGCGTCTGCACGCCTGCCTCGACCATTGCGTCGATCTGCGCCGACTGCTTCTCGGCGGAGTCGGCTTTCTGGTAGGTCCACTCGATGTCGGGATAGGCGTCGATGGTTTCCTGGGCCCAGTACCCGACGCCGGCGGGCCAGCCGTGTGTCGCGGTCGGGATCGAGACGCCGACCTTCGGCGGGGCATCGCTCTCGCCGACGGGTTCGTCGCCGGCGCAGCCGAGCAGGGAAAGTCCGAGCAGGAAAACGAGAAGGCTCCTCAGCATGGCATCAGCGTATCGCAAGGCCGAGAAAGTTTGAAGGGGGAGGGTGAAGTGGCAAAGCACGAGTCCCTCAACTTCACCCGTCTCACTTCATTCCCGGCTGAGCTTCTGCACCAGTACCGCCGCGATGATGATCGCGCCGGTGACCAAGCCCCTTGCATCGTCGGGGATGCCGAGGAAGACCATGACGTTTCGGATCACGCCCAGCAGCAGAACGCCGATGACGGTGCCGACGACCGAGCCTCGGCCGCCGGTCATGCGTGTGCCGCCAATGACCACTGCGGCGATCGCGTCGAGCTCGAGGAGCGTGCCGGAGTTGGCCGTGTTGATCGACTCGAAGTCCGACGCGAGCAGTAGCGCGCCGATGCCGACGCACACGCCGAGCAAGACGTACGTCATGAGCTTGACGCGTTCGACGTGCAGGCCGGAGAAGCGGGCGGCGGTTTCGTTGGACCCGACCGCGACGAGCTTTCGGCCGAACACCGTCCGCGTGATCACGACATGCCCGACGACCGCGACGGCGATGAACGCGAGGCCGGCGTAGGGGATGCGGTAGGGCACACGCGCCGGGCCTGGGGCGATGTCGGTGCCGGGGATGGCGATGCCGCCGCCGAGGGCGCGGAAGATGGCGTTCTCCTCGGCCGGCACCATCCCGCCATCGGCGAGCAACACCGCCGCGGATCGGAAAGCGACGAGCGTCCCGAGCGTCGCGATGAACGGGGCGATCTTGCCGTAGCCGATGAGCCCGCCGTGGAGCAAGCCGCCGAGCGATGCAACGCCGACGGTCACCGCAGCGGTAACAAGGAAGCTCCCGCTGGCGTTGAGCGCGAGAATCCCGACGGCTCCGGCAAACGCGAGCAGCGAGCCGACCGACAGATCAATGCCGCCAAGCAGGATCACCAGCGTCATCCCGACCGCGACGATGCCCAGCGGCGCATTGGACTCGACGATCTGCGAGAGGTTGGCGGCGGAGAGGAAGTTGGGTTGAAGAATACCCGTGATGAGCACAAGCAGTCCGAGCACGAGCGCGGACCAGATCCATGCGGGCAGGCGTTGCAGGGCGGACACGGCGCCGATGGTAAAAGCTCGCGTCTGATTCACCACTCCACTTAGCAGCCGGGCGATTACATCGCCCTGGCCGCGAGCGTCATCGCGGCCAGGGCGACGTAGTCACCCGGCTACTTGATGCGCTACAAAGGGACCTACCGAATCAACACCGACAGGCGTCCATTGGTTTCGTCGAGGTTGGTGATGTAGATGCGGTCGCCGGCACGCGCCGTGTGAATCTCACGGCCACCGTTGTCGATGAAGTCGTAGGCCCAGCCCGACTGCCCGGCCTCGCGGGTCGCACGGACCAGGCGATCGTCTTTCGCGTCGCGGTAGAAGATGGAAGTCACGCCACCGTCGACGCGCAGCTCGCTGTAGATCCCGGCACTGCGCCCGGAGCCGACCCCGTCGAGGCGGACCACCGACCAGACGCCGGCATTGTCGCGCTCCGCGAACTTCAGCGACGTGTCCGGCGAGGACTCGTAGTAACTCACGCGCGGCTCCCAGCGTGAGCCGACGACGTCGAAGCCGATCGACAGGTACCCGCCGGCGATGCTCATCTCGGGATCGCTGATCGTCTCGACGACCCAGCTGCCGTCGAGGCGGTGGGCGTACTCGTACTGGCCGTTCGAGGTGTTCTCGAAACCGACGACAAAGCCGTAGTCGCGGCCGGGCTCGTTGGGGTCGTTACGCAATTCCGGGAAGCGGCCGACGTCGGTGCCGCCGTGGACGCCGTCGATGAACACGTCGATCTTCCAGCCGGCGGTGATCGCGTCGTCGCCGCTAGCACCTTGAGCGTCGGCGATGTTGAGCGAGCCGGAGGTGCGGTCGTAGTACGCGATGATCGGGACGTTGGTGTCGCGCGAGAAGATCAGCGACGGGTATTGGCCGACACTGCCGGTGCTGTCAACGGTGCGTGTCTGCCAGACGCCGGCGTCGAGGATGGCGTACTTCAGATCGCCGGCGTTGCCGTCGAAGTAGGCGACGGCCGGTCGGCCGGCGTTGTCGATCGCAAGGTCAGGGTATTGCCCGACGAAGGGCGCGCTGTCGTCGACGATCGTCGCGGTGCTCCAAGTGCCGGTCGCGACGTTGCGGACGCTGTGGTTCAGGTGCGTCGTGGTTCGGTCGAGCCAGACGGCGTGGAGGTTGCCCGAGGCGTCGGCGGCGATGTCGTTGAACGTGCCGTCGAAGCCGAAGCCCGCGTCGGTCGGCGTCACGCCGGCGGGGTCAAAGGTGATGCTGTGCGTTTTGCCGCCCGTGGTGAGCGTGACGGCGAACGGCTGATCGGCTTCGAGCTGCGGCGTGTCGATCGTCACCGTCGCGTCCGGTGTCGTGCGCCCGTCGTAGAGCTCCACGTGCGTCAGGAAGATCGCCGTCTTCGCGTCCCGGCTGAAGGTGAACCGCTTGGCCGGCGTGGTTAGTCCCGACGCGTTGATATCGGTGACGAAGGTGTTCTCGAAGCCGAAGTCGGTGGAAGTGATCGGCGTGATCGCCACGTTTCGGCCGGCGTCGGCGTAGCGCGTCTTGGCGTAGCCGAGCGAGGTGCCGGTCGTTTCGGCGGCGGCTTCGTCGGGGAGACTGAACGAGACTTCGTAGTCGTGTACCGCCGACGCCGCGACGAAGTCGGCGACGAGCAAGTTGCCACCGTAGTCGTACCAGATCGAACGCGTGACCTTCGGTGAGCCGGCGAGGCTGGCGTAGCCGTCGTGGCTCGCGGTGACTTGTGCGTAGTCCCGCGCGAAGTCGTGGCTGAAGGTGATGCCCGGATGACGCTGCGGGCCGGTGCCGTCGGGGTCTTCCATGACGGCCACGTTCTGCCCGTCGACGTTGAGCGTGTTGTGTGCGCGGGTGGAGATGACGTAGTCGCGCTCGGCCGAGTCGTCGTACTGGTACGGGCCGGGATCGATCACGAGCGGTCGGCCGCCGGAGAAGACTTCGATGCCCAGCGGGTCGTAGTGTCCGTGGAAGCCGCCCTTGGGCCCGGCGTCGAAGGTAATCTGCGTCGCATCGGCACCGTCGTCGCTGCGCAGCACGAAGTAGCCCGCGTCGGTCAGCGCGAACGTATTGCCGCGTGCGCCGAGCGCGCCCGGCGGATTGGGTGGCACCTTCATGAACGGCCGCGTCTTCTCTTCGCCGAGCAACCACACGTCCCGCGTCCGCGGCTTGGCGAACGGCTCGCTGCCGAGGTTGTAGAGCGTCTCCCCCGGCAGGTAGGTGTTGGGCGTCGTGTCGGACACGCCGCGTTCGACGGTGACGACGTTGCCGCTGACGTCGGTGACGCGCATGACCTCGCGCTGCTTGGTGGTCGCGAGGAAGTCGCCAACCTCGAAGCCCGCTGCGTTGGTCACGGGGAAGCTCACCGTGGCGGTGTTGACCGAGCCGTTGAACGTCGTCTCGAACGCGTTGATTTTGCCTAGCGCGGTGCCGGCTTTGAGGAAGAGCGTGTAGCTCGGGATGCGGTAGGTGTCGCCGATGCCGGGGCGTTCACCGTTGGGGCTGACGAGCTGGCGGTAGGCTTCGACGGCGTTGTCGATCGTGTCGACCGCATCGCCCCAGGCGTCGGCCTTGCCGTTGCGCTGGTCGAGCAGGTACGACTCGATGAGCTCGTTGGCGATGACGAGCTGGTAGCCGGGCGACTGTTCGATGTGCCCGCCGTCGGGGTAGACCTGGGCGTTCATCGAGTCGATGAGCAGTTGCCGACCGGTCTGCTCCCACGCCGCGGCGTTGTCGAGTTCGGGCAGCATCACGCCCAGCCCGTGCAGCGCCCGACCCAGCGACAGCACGCGGTTGTTGGCGATGCTGTTGGAGGCGCGCAGCTCGTTGGCGTAGCGGTTGAGCGCGTCGCCGTGCTGGATGAGCTTGTAGAGGAAAAGCGTGTTCGCCTGCTGGGTCATGTGCGGCGACCCGAGCAGGTGGAAGTAGCCCCACGTCCACGACTGCGTCCGCAGCGAGAGGTCGAGGAAGTTGTCGGTCGAATCGACGTCAGTGCGGTGCTCGCCGGACCAGTCGGCGAGGTGGTAGAGCATTTCTTCCGCATACTTCGCCTCGCCGCTCGGGGCGGCCTGCAGCGCGTCGGTGAGGTGGTACCAGTACTCGAAGCGGTTGAGCGTGTTGACGAACTCCGAGCCGGCCCCGGCGAGGGTGCCGTTGTTCTCCGGGTTGGACCAGTCGATGTCGCCGGCGAGTTCGACGATGAAGCTGTTGGAGGAGTTGTCCGCGGGGAAGCGGCGATCGTCGACCATGCTGTCCGAGTAGCCGATCGGCTTGGACTCGTCGAGGTTGACCCGCAGGTAGTCGCCCAGCGCGGCGGCGTCTTCGTCGTCGAAGTACCACGCCACGTTCGTGCGGTCCTTTATGTGGTTGAAGAGCAACTCGTCGAACGCGCCGAAGGCGCGGGACGATCCCGACGGCAGCTTCGATTCGAGCAGGGCTTGATCGCCAAAGTTGTCGAGGCGGGCAACCAGGTCCGCACGCATGGAGCGGTCGAGCCACTCGACGTTGTCCGGCCGGACTCCGTCCGGCGTCGTCAGCAGTCGGCGTTCTTCAAGCGATTCGAGATCGAAAAGGCACGGCGTTGTTTTACTCATGGGCGTCCCGTCCACATTGTGAACGACGCCGCCCGATCGGGCAAAGTTACGCAGCGGGGAAAAGCGGGAGACGGGGGTCGAACCCGCAACATTCAGCTTGGAAGGCTGATGCTCTGCCAATTGAGCTACTCCCGCAGATCGGAGACGTTAGGCGCGGTTGGGTTGTCGGGAAATGTGGGAACGAGGAATGCGAGGTGGCGACCGATGTGTTGGGCTAACATCGGCCGACCCATGCCGATTTCGTTGATGGATCAACTTGCGGATGTGCCGGTCGCTGTCGTGGATGTCGAGACGACCGGGAGCAGTGCGTACTACGGGGACCGGGTGACCGAGGTCGGTATCGCGATCTGGCGGGGCGGGGCGTGCGTCGAGACATACCAACAGTTGATCAACCCGTGTCGGCGGATCAACCCGGGCGTCGTCGCGCTCACCGGTATCACCGACGCGATGGTCGCGGACCAGCCGACTTTCCGCGAGATTGCCGACGACGTGTCGGCGTTGATGACCGATTGCGTGGTGGTCGGGCACAACGTTCGTTTTGATCTCTCGTTTCTCGACAAGGAGTATGTACTGGCCGGCCAGAGCATCGAGTCGGCATGGGGCCGGTCGGCCGTGCTGGACACGGTGAAGATCGCCCGCAAGCGGTTCGGCCGCGGCGGCAACGGGTTGCAGCGGTTGGCCGCGCGGTTCGAGATCGATCCGGGCTCCGCGCACCGCGCGCTCTCGGACGCGATTACGACGGGGCACGTTCTGGGTCACCTGCTCGCACCGATCGGCGGCTGGCGGTTGCCGGTGGTTGACGTGCTCGAGTTGCAGGGCGGCTCGGTGCCGTTGAGCCGGGAGGCGACGCGCCAAGAGCCGGCCACATCGACGTTGCCCCTGGAACTCGCCGAGGCGTTGCAGTCCCGATGCGCGGTGCGAATGGAGTACCTGGACGCGCGGAAGCGAAGAACCGAACGGGTCATCGAGCCGATGGACGTGAAGCGCAACCGCAACAACCCCGAGGACGACACGCTCGTGTGCTTCTGTCACCTGCGTAACGAAATGCGGACGTTCAAGCTGGCGCGGATCGTGTCGATCACGCGGGTGACGTGAACCGTCCTACGATGGCTCATGGCAGAGTTAGACCCCGCGCACCTGGGGAAAATGTCGGTGTTGACCGAGGCACAGGTTGCCGACCCGAAGTCGATTCTGGACACGTTCGATTCGCCGCGGCCGGGGCGTGGGTTTGAAATCCGCTTTGAGTTTCCCGAGTTCACGAGCATGTGCCCCGTGACGGGCCAGCCGGACTTCGCGACGGTCACCGTGATCTACGTCCCGGACCAAAAATGCGTCGAGATGAAGTCGCTGAAGTTGTACTTCCTCGCGTTCCGCAACAAGGGGATGTTCTACGAGGCGGTGACGAACCAGATCCTCGACGACCTCGTAGACGTGGTAAAACCGGCGTCGATGACGGTCATCGGTGATTTCGCGGTGCGGGGCGGTACCAAGGGAATCGTCACGGTGACGCATCCATCGGCCGGGTAGCGCATACTGGAAGGTGAGGTTACGACGATGAGCGACAGCAACTCCGGACCGATCGATCCGCGTCAGGCGTTTGGCGATGTCCCGCCACCGCCGCCGGGCAATGCGCTGCGGCCACCCCAGCCCCCGATGCCCCCGCGCCCACCGATGGGCCCGCCACCATTTCTGCAGGGCCCGCCGCCCAAGCAGCGTGGCAACATCGGCAGCGCGATCCTTACCAGCTGCGCGACCGTGCTCTTCGCCGTCTCGCTCTTCGGTAACGTGCTTTTCCTCGGCTTCATCCTCCTCGGCTACTTCGCGTCGAAGAGCATCGACCCGGTTGATTTGCAGATCATTCAGACGACGGCTTACGAGGGCGGTCGGTCGAAGATCGCGGTGATCCCGATCGAGGGCATCATCACCAACGACAAGGCGAACGATGTTCGGGCGTTCCTCAACCGCGCCCGTCAGGACCCCAACGTGAAGGCCATCGTCCTGAGCATCGACAGCCCCGGCGGCGGCGTGACGCCGAGCGACGAAATCTACGCGGACATTCTTCAGTACAAGGCCGACACCGGGGATTACGTTGTGGCCCATTTGAACGGCCTCGCCGCCAGCGGTGGGTACTACGTCGCTTGCGCCGCCGACGAGATCGTTGCCCAGCGCACGACCCTCACCGGCAGCATCGGCGTGCTCCTGCAACGCTACGACCTGACCGGCCTATCGGATAAGGTCGGCATCGCTGACGGCTCCATCGTGTCGACCGGGGCTGCCTACAAGACGACCGGCGATCCGTTCTCCCAACTCACGACCGACGAACGTGAATATCTCACCAGCGTGATCGACGATTCTTTCACGACGTTCAAGACCGTGGTGACCGCCGCCCGTCAGCCGGCTATGAATAGCGCCGGCGCGTCGATTGACGAAGTTGCGAATGGCAAGATTTTCAGCTCCGATCAGGCCCAGAAGCTCGGGCTGATCGACGTCCAGGGATATCGCGCCGATGCCTACGCCCGTGCCGAGGCGGGTGCCGGGATCAACAACGCGACGGTGATCCGCTACGACATGCCGGTGTCGCCGTTCGAGGGGTTGCTCGGTGTCGATGCACCCATCGGCGGCAAGGCCGGCCTGAACATCGAACTCGGCGGCGATCTCATCGACGAGCTCACGACCCCACGCCTGCTCTACCTTTGGCGGGGTAACTGACATCGAGCCCGGTCGCGTCGGCCATCGTGTACCATGTTCGGTATGCGAGTGACTTGGCTGATGGTTTGTTGGGTGTTTCTGGTCGCCACCCCCGCGTTCGCCGCCGATCCGGAAAAGGTCGACAGGGCGATTCAGCGCGGTGTGGCGTTTCTCTACACCAAGCAGAAAGCCGACGGCCGGATCGATGACGTGCCCGCGCGGAACGAGCCCGAGCGTCACAAGGTTACCGGTGGGCAGTGGGGCGGCCACACCGCGCTCGCGACCTATACATTGCTCGCCTGTGGCGAGGACCCACAGAGCCGACGAATCCAACGCTCGGTCGACTGGCTGATCGAGGCCGACATCATCGGCACCTATGCGTTGGGCATGCGTGCGTCGGTCTGGCCGTACATGCCAAAGACCGACAAGTACAAGCAAGCCGCGCTCAAGGACGCCCAACTTCTCCTCGCCGCGACACAGGGGCTCACCGCAACGGGCCAGCCTGTCCGCGGCAACCAGGGCGTTAAACGAAATCTGGGCCTATACGACTACCTCGGCGACGAAAGCGAACGCGTGGACATGTCCGTGAGTCAGTACGGCGTGCTGGGGATGTGGGCTGTGAGCGAGTTCGTCGAAATCCCGCCTGCGTATTGGCGGATCGTCCAGGACGCGTGGCTCAGTTGGCAGCAGCCCAGCGGAGGTTGGGCGTACAGCGGGCATCCACGCGCGGAGAAGCCCGTCGTTGCCAGCATGACCACCGCCGGTATCGCGACGCTGTTCCTGACGCAGGACATGATCCCCGATCGCAACGCCGGCCGGTGCAACGGCAATCGCTCGAACCCGGCCATCGATAAGGCGATGGACCTTCTGGCTTCCAACTTTCCGCAGATCGTCGGCGACGCACCGATGAATGACTTCGGCATCTACGGCGCGGCGACCGGGCGGCAGAACCTCTACACGCTCTACGGCGTCGAGCGCATCGGCGTCGCATCGGGGCTGAAGTACTTCGGCGAGTACGACTGGTATCAGGCGGGCGCGGAGCACATCCTTTCCCTGCAAGAACCCAACGGCGGCTGGGGAAGCACGGTGAACACCTCGTTCGCCTTGCTGTTTCTCGCGCGCGGCCGAGAGCCGGTGATGATGAACAAGCTCGAGTACACCCTCACGCCGCCGCGTGGCAAGGAAGTCGAAGCTCGCTGGAATCAACGACCCCGCGACGTCGCCAACGCCGTTCGATACACCGGTAGCCGCGCCGAGCGCACGCTCAACTGGCAGATCATCGACATCAACGCCGGCGACGTCGGTGACCTCCACGACGCGCCGATCCTCTATATCTCCGGTGACCAACCGCTCTTCCTCAACGACGAGCAGAAGGACAAGATCCGCCAGTACCTGCTCGAGGGCGGCATGCTCGTGGCCAACCCCGACTGCAACAACGGGGGCTTCAAGCGGTCGGTCATGACGCTGGCGACGGAGCTGTTCCCCGACCAGCCGTGGGATTGGCGCACGCTTCCGCCGAACCACCCGATCTACACCGAGCAACAGTTCAAGGCCGCCAACTGGAAGCGCCGCCCGAACATGCAGGGGCTCTCCAACGGCGTGCGCGAACTCGTGTTGCTCCTGCCCAACGACCTTGCTCGTACCTGGCAGACCGACGTGTCGCTCCGCAAGGAGGAAGACTTCCAACTCGCGGCCAACCTGTACCTTTACGCCATCGACAAGACCCAAACGTTCTACAAGGGCGACACGTACCTGGTCGAGAAGAACACCCGCAAGCCCACCAAACAGATCACGGTCGGGCGGGTCAAGTACAACGGCAACTGGAACCCTGAGCCGGCCGGGTGGGAGCAGTTCGCCAACGTGATGCACAACGAGCATCGCACCGAGCTCGTGGTCGAAACAGTCGTCGCAGCCGACCTCGATGCGGAGAAGTATCCGGTCGTTCACATGACCGGCACCGGCCCGATCTCCGACGAGCAACTCGTCGCCGCGCTGAAGACCTACGTCGACGCCGGTGGAGTACTGATCGCCGATGCGGCCGGCGGTGACAGCGACTTCGCGACGAGCTTCGAGAAGACGATGGGTAAGACCTTCGGTGCCGACGCGACCGACGCATTGGCCAACCTGTTGCTCGCGGACCACGCGGTCTATGGCGGCGAGGTGATGGACGTCGGGTACCGTTCGTTCGCCCAGGCCCGCCTCACCGGTAGCCTCGATCGTCCGGCCCTTCGCGGCTACGAGATCGACGGCAAGCTCGCCGTCGTGTACAGCCCGCTCGACCTCAGTGCCGGCCTGCTCGGTGCTCCCGTGGACGGGGTCAACGGCTATCGCCCCGAGTCGGCCCAGGACTTGATGGCCGCGATCATCAAACACGTCGCGGCGGACTGACGCCTTCGCGGATTTTCCGTAACGGTTCGCGTCGTCAGTACATTACCGAGTGATGAACGCGCCGCTGGCGATTGCCGATGATGCCGAGTTGCTCCGCCGCCATCGGCGGGGCGACGGGGCCGCACTCGGTCAGTTGATCGAGCAACGGGTCGGCGTGGTTTATGCCGCCGCCTGTCGTCGTGTCGGTTGTCGGGACACCGCCGCGGATGTCACGCAGGCGGCCTGGCTCGTGCTGATCCGCCGGGATCGTGCCGCGCTGGGTGCCGCCGAGCGGGACGGGACGTTGGTGCCCTGGCTGCTGGCGGTGGTCCGAAACGTCGCGGCAAACGCGGCCAAACGGGATCGCCATCGGCGACACCATGAACAGGAGGGTGGCATGCGCCAAGCCGACGCCGTTGCCTCGGCGGACCCGACCGATGTGATCCACTGGCAAGACCTCGCCGGCCGACTCGACGATGCGTTGTTGAGCCTCGGCCGTGCCGATCGCACCGCGCTCACGCTGCGGTACTTCGAGAACCGTCCCGTCGCGGACATCGCTCATTGCCTTCGGCTCAAGCCCAACGCCGCGCGGCAACGTCTGCATCGTGCGTTGGGCCGGCTCCGCGACGTGCTCGAACGGCGAGGCGTCGCGCTCAGCACGACCACGCTCGGGAGCTTGCTCACCGCCCACGTCGCCACCGCGGCACCCACCACTGTCATCGCTCAGGCCGCCACGATCGCCGCGGCCGGCAGCACCGCCCACACGGTCGCTTCCACATCGGCCGTTGCACTTTCCAAAGGAACATTTGCCATGCTCAACGCCAAACTTCTTGTCGTTTCCGCCGCCGGTATCGCCGGCGTCGCCGCCTTCACCGGCACCGTCATCGCCACACAAGACCCCGTGCCAGCCGTTGCCGCGGTCGAGCCGCTACCGGCTGAACCGAACACCGACCGCTATTCGGTGATGAACAACCCGGCGGTCGTGGTCGCCACCGTGCCCCGCGCCGGCGACACGGCCGTCGATCCGACGCTCGACGAAATCCGCGTCACTTTCAGCAAGCCCATGGTGTCGGACAGCTACTCGTTCGCCCAGGTCAGCGACGACAGCTTTCCCGAGACGACCGGCAAGCCGAGGTACATCGCTCAGGATCAGACGTTCGTGCTCCCGGTGAAGCTCGAGCCGAACACGAGCTACGTGCTTCGTCTCAACTACCCGCCGTTCAACGCGTTCACCGACGAGACGAAGATCAAAGCCGAGCCGTACCTGTTGATCTTCGAGACCGCCGGCGAGTGACGTCGGATAATGTCGGTCACGCTTTTGGGTGGCCGTACATTACCGAGTGTGGATCGCCGCACACTGACGCCCGACGACGCCGAGCTGCTTCGACAAGGAGCAGCCGGCGATCGTGATGCGCTGGACCGGCTGGTTCGACGTCACGTCGCCGTGATCCACGCGGCCGCGCTGCGGCGGTCGGTACCCGGTGTGCCGGCGTCAGACGTAACGCAGGCGGCGTTGCTCGTCCTGCTCAAGCGTCTTGGCTCAGCACGGCGGTCCGCCGAGCGCGACGGGACGCTCGTGCCCTGGCTACTCGCCACGGTGCGAAACGTCACGGCCAACGCGGCCAAACGTCAACGTCGGCGCGACTACCACGAAACCGCCGCCTGCCGCGATGATCTGGCCGGCGGTGACCCGTCGGACGTGCTTGCTTGGCGTGAGGTCGCCGAGGTGCTTGATGCGGCCATCCTCGCTTTGCCGCGGCAAGACCGCAGCGCGATCACACTGAAGTTTTTCGACCGCTGCTCGACGGCGGAGATCGCCAGCCGGCTGGATATCACCGAGTCCGCCGCACGCAAGCGTGTCAGCCGCGCCGTCGGTCGGCTGCGTGATCGCATCGACCGTCGAAGCGTGGGCGTCGAACACGCCACGCTCGTCGGTTTGCTCACCACCCATGCCGTGTCGGCCTCGCCGCCGGCCGTTTCTCTCACCGCCGCCGGCGCATCGACCGCCGCCGTCTCAATCGCACAAGGAACCCTGACCATGATCAAGCTCAAACTCACCGCCGCCGTTGTCGCCGGTGCCACACTCGCCGCCGGGACTGCGACGGTCGTTGCTTTTCAACGGACACGCTTGCCCGAGAAGCCGGCCGTGGCGGCGGTGGACACGGTCGCTTCCAAAGAGTTCTCACTTCCGGACATGGGCGCCGCGCTGCCCGACGAAGCACCGGACCGGTTCCTCTCGCTCGGTCTGTACGGCGATTTCGAAATGTCGTCACACAGCCGCGGCGCTGACCGCGAGACGCTGCACGCCAACATGGACGCGATCGGCCCGCAGCTGATGGCCGAGTTCCGCAATGACGGACAACGCGCGAAGCTGATGGCTCGCGGGACGAAGCTCTACTTCTTGCCGCAAGGCGGGCAGATCGAGTCGTCCGATGCCTTCTGGGAAGTTCTACAGCGACGTCAGACAATGTTGCGTAGCGAACCCAGCGGCGGGTTTCACGAGGTGCCACTGCCGACCGGGACTGAGCAACTGGTTTTGTACAGGACGTACACGGGTGAGTTCGGGACGATTCGGCTGACCGCTGACGCCGAGGCTGAACCGCGGCGGGTGACCGGCGTCGTCCGTCGGCTCGGGGCGGGAGATGCGTTGGCCGGGGCCATGAGGAAGGAACGAGACCGCGTTGAGGCGATTCGTGCCGCGGCGCTCGAAATTTACGTCGAGCAAATTGAGAATCAGCGATGGCATGGCAGCCTGTTTGAAGTCCGGGAATCACTGGATGGACTCACGCTACCGAGCGAAGCGTTCTATCACATCCCGACGATCCGCGAACTGGGGCGTTTACCCGGCGACTTGCCGATCGTGTTCGAGTCGGACCGGATGCCTGCCGAGGGCGGCGTGTGGGTCGGCTACCTCGACGGCCATGCCCAACGCTTTGAAGACCCTGCTGAACTTCGCCGCGAGCTTGTCAAACTCAACCGCGAATGGGACTGACCGTCACGCAGCCGAGATCCCGCACGACCCACGCCCGAAGGCGTGGGTTTTTCGTTGCGCTCAAGCCGCGGTGAGTTGGCGTTCGTAGAGCTGGCGGTAGGTCGGGCAGTCGGCGAGGAGCTCATCGTGGGTGCCGGTGCCGACGATGCGGCCTTCGTCGATCACGACGATCACGTCCGCACTGAGGATCGTGCTGAAGCGGTGTGCGATGACGAACGTCGTGCGGTCGGCCATCAGTTCGGTCAGCGCTTTCTGGATCAGGTGTTCGCTCTCGGCGTCGACCTGGCTTGTGGCTTCGTCGAGGATGAGGATGGGCGTGTCGCGGAGGATGGCACGGGCGATGTTGAGGCGTTGGCGTTGCCCGCCGGAGAGCTGGCCGCCGAGGCCGGTGATCATCGTGTCGTAACCGTCGGGCTTTTGCCGAATGAACTCGTCCGCATATGCCCGTCGGGCGGCGTCCTGGACGGCTTCCATCGGAACGTCATCCAGCCCATAGGCGATGTTTTCCGCGATCGTGCCTGGGAAGAGCGCGCCCTCCTGCGTGACGATACCGATGGCGTTGCGTAGGTCTTCGAGGTCGAGATCGCGGACGTCTGTCCCGTCGATAGTGACCTGGCCGGTGTCGGGGTCGAAGAAGCGTGGCAGCAGGCCGAGCAGCGTCGTTTTGCCGCTGCCGTTGCGGCCGACGATGGCGACCGATTGTCCGCGGGCGACGTCGATCGACACGTCCCGCACGGCCGGCTCGTTCGCGCCGGGGTAGGTGTAGGTCAAATTCTCGAAAGCGATGTGCTCAAACGAGTCGGCCGACCATGACTTGCCACCAGCGTGCTTGCCTTCGACTTCGGTCCGCAGGTCGACAAGCTCCATGATGCGCCCCGCGCCGGCGTTGGCTTTTTGCAGCGACGTGTTGAGTTTCGAGAGCTTGCGCATCGCTTCGCCGACCGCGCCGAGGCACGCGAGGATCAGGATGAACTCGCTGGGCGTGAGCGACTGCTGCTTGGTGACGAAGTACGCCGCGACCACCGCGACGAGTCCGACGGCGAGAACGGCGAATGTCTCCATCAGCGGCGTGACGAACGCCTCGTACAGCGCGGTGCGGATCTGTTGATGCTGGAGGCGGTCCATGATCCGTCCGTAGCGGCGACCCTCGAAGCTCTCGGCCGCGGTGGACTTCACGACCTTGATGCCGTCGAGCGATGCCTCGATCTGCCCGAGCATCTCGGCGTTCTCCGTCAGTGCGGCCCGTGCGGCGCGGCGGACTTTCTTACCGAGCTTGCGCAGGAGCAGCACCATGAACGGGGCGAAGAACACGATGAAGAGCGTGAGCCGCCAGTCGATGAACAACGCAAACGCGAACGCCCACATGGCGTTGAGTGGTTCCTGAATGCCGCGTCCCAGCAGAACCTGATGACCCATCTGCACGTTCAGCGCGTCCGTGGTCAGTCGGCTTGTGACATCGGAAGTGCCGATGCGTCCGAAGTAGTCCAGCGGCAAGCGGAGCGTGCGGCCGTAGAGTTCCTTGCGAAGGTCGTTGGTCGCACCGACGGCGGTCTTCTCGATGAAGAACTCGTGGAAGAAGCGGAAGACGTTGCCGAGCACGGTCATGCCGAGTACGACGCCGATGATCGCCGCGACGGCCCAGACGGGGTCGGTCGGGATCAATCCGCCGGCGGCCTCGATGGTGTCGATCAGCAACGTCGGTACCGGCGAGTCGGTCCGCAGTGAAACGACCGACTCGGCGATCCACTCCTGCACGTCGCGACCCTCGATCATGATCTTCATGACCGGCAGGGCAGCCGCGAGCCCCCCGGTGAGGGTACCCGCCGCGAGGAAGGCGCAGATCACGCTGACGACGATGAGGCCGCGATACGGCTTGAGAAACCGCACGGTCTTCCAGAATTGACCGAGCTTGGATTTCTTCTTGCGGCGGCTCATGCGGTGTCTTGGCGGGGTTCTGGCGGGGCGGTGAGGTGGGTGGAACTTCGGAAAACGCGATCACAACCGATCGCGAATGATGATTATCGGACGATTCGGCCGATGCAGTGTACGCCTTCCCGGAACTTCTCCATGCCCCCCGCAAACTCGCGCGACGTTTCCATCCCGCTTTCACAGCCCGATATCACCGATCGCGAGATTCAGGCGGTCACCGACGTCATGCGGAGCGGCACGCTCTCGATCGGGCCTCGGCTCGTGGAGTTCGAGGACAAGTGTGCCGCCATCGCCGGTCGACGGCACGGTATCGGCGTCAACTCCGGCACGTCCGGCTTGCACCTTTGCATGCTCGCGTCCGGGATCAAGCCCGGCGACCAGGTGCTGACCACCCCGTTCAGCTTCGTCGCCTCGGCCAACGCAGCGCTGTTCGTCAACGCCAGGCCGGTCTTCGTCGACATCGATTCCCAGACCCTCAACCTCGACCCGGCCAAGGTCGAAGCCGCGATCACGGAAGAGACCAAGGCGATCGTCGCCGTGGAGTGCTTCGGCCATCCCGGCGGCATGGCCGAGATCGAGCAGATCGCCCGAAAGCACGAGCTGCAACTCATCGAGGATTGCTGTGAAGGATTCGGCGGGCACGTCGAGCTGCCGACCGGCGGACGCAAGATCGGCAGTTTCGGACGGGCCGGCATCTTCGGCTTCTATCCGAACAAGCAGATCACCACCGGCGAGGGCGGCATGATCGTCACCGATGACGACGCGTTCGCCGATCGGTGTCGCAGCTTGCGGAATCAAGGTCGCGATACGTTCAAGGCCGCGGGGCAGATGGGTTGGCTCGCCCACGCCAGGCTCGGCTACAACTACCGGCTCTCCGAAATCGCCGCCGCGATCGGTTCGGTGCAGTGTGATCGTGTCACCGAAATCCTCGACGCTCGCCGGCGTGTCGCACAACGGTACATGCGGCAACTCATGGCTCACCCCGACATCGTGTTGCCGACGCTCGGAGACGATGAGCATGTGAGCTGGTTCGTATTCGTGATTCGGCTGAGCGATCGCTTCGGCCGCGGCGAGCGGGATGAACTGATGCAACGTCTGCGGCGGCGGGGTGTCGGGTGCAACAACTACTTCCCGCCGATCCACCTGCAGCCGTTCTACCGCGAGCGTTTCGGTTATGGCGAGGGAGACTTTCCGGTCTGCGAGTATGTGGCCGACCGCACGGTCGCACTGCCGTTTCACGGCGGGCTCAGCGATGACGACATTGACTACGTTTGTGAAGTGCTGGGCAACGAGCTCGATGCGATGGAGAAAATAGGCGCTAGGAGCTAGTAGTTAGGCGCTAGGGCACGTGATGTGGCGTCATCGCGTGCCCTAGCGCCTAACTACTAACTCCTAGCGCCTGTTCACCTATGCGTGCTGGTCGAGCACGGCTTTGAAATCCTCTTCCTGCTTGAGGCCGACAAACTTCTCGGCTACTTCGCCGCCCTTGAACAGAATCACCGTGGGGATCGCACTGATGCCGAAGCGGGTGGCGATCTCGCGGTTGGCGTCGGTGTCGAGCTTGCCGACTTTCACCTTGCCGTCGTAGTCGGTGGCAAGCTTGTCGATGGTCGGGGCGAGCATGCGGCAGGGCATGCACCACTCGGCCCAGAAATCGACGAGCACCGGGGTGTCGCTTTGAAGCACTTCGTCGTCGAAGTTGCCGTCGGTAAATTCTTGCACTGCTTCGCTTGCCATCTTGGTGATCCTTTCGATCGGTGTGAGATGGCTCATGCTACGACCCGCTTGTGAAAGGGGTCAATGTGCGAAGTGTGTTCGGGTTGTGCGGCGCGTCAGCCGATCGCCTTCTTGACGCCGAGCATGTTCACGACGGTCAGGCCGAGGCATAGCACCGCCACGCCGATAAGCGTGAACGCCAACCCGGGGCTCCCGGCCAGCCGGAGCGGGTGCAGGTCGGGGAGCACGAACCAAGCCACGCCGCAGATCAGCAACGCCACGCCCATCGTCATCAGCGGCGGGATGAGCGTGCGTTTGAGTTCGACGGTCTGTGACTGGGCGCGGACGCGGGCGTGTGCGGTGGGGGAGAGCTTGGGCGCGGACGGTCTTGCGGGCGATGGGGCGGACGGTGGTTGCTCAATCGGGGCGGCAGGACGTTGCCGACGCCCGTTGGATCGCGGGGCGGAAGGTGGTCGACGGCGTTGCTCGCTCGTGTCGATGGTCGGCTCCTCGTCGGTCAATCCCTCGAGGGCCTTGGCGAGTTCGTCGGCATCGCGGCTCATGGGCGGCAATGTAACGCTCGGCCGGTCGCTTGTCGCCGGCGTCGGCGTTTGTTGCCCGAGACCGGGTCCGCGCGGGACAACATAGCTGCACCGCCGACACGTCGTGTTGCACCGGCGAAACATCCCGAACAACCGGCCGACGCGAAGCCCCCCAGACCCGTCTCAGCAGCCGGAAATCGCACTTGGCACTGGCGTTGAACCTTTGCCGGGCGTCATGCCCAACAACGACAAACCCGCACCGCAACCGATGAGCGACGCCGACTTCGAAAACAAGCTGACCGAACTGATGGGTCAGATCGAAACACTCCCCACGCCCGAACGTCGTCGGCTCGAGGAACTCGCCGGCGAGACCCGCCTGCGCCACGAACGCCTTCGAGGCACCGTCGCCCAGCTTCAGGAATCCCTGGACTACCTCCGACTGAGCACCAAGTACCTTGTCTTCGATCTCGAAGCGACCCGCCGCGAGAACGCCTATTTGCGGAAGATGCTCGACGAGTCGGCGGAAGAGCTGTAGGTCGGACTTACTGAAGCCATTCCGCGATCCGCTTGATCCCGCGTTCGATGTTCTCGTCGCTGGTGGCGAAGCTCAGGCGGACGTGGGTTTCGAAGCCGCTGTCGTTGCCGGGGACGACAGCGACGTGGGCTTCGTCGAGAAGGGCGGCCGCGAACTCGACGGCGGTTGCGTACTTCTCGCCCAGGTGGGCCGAGATGTTTGGGAAGCAATAGAACGCCCCCTGCGGCTTGACACACGTCACGCCGGGCAAGTCGTTGAGCAGTCGGTGCATGAGTTCGCGGCGCCGGGTGAAGCTCTCGCGCATCTCCGCGATCGCCGCCATCCCGCGCGGGTCGCTCAGTGCCAGCGCTGCGGCCGGCTGGGTGAAGCTCGTGACGTGGCTGGTCATCTGGCTGATGAGCCCGTTGCACGCCCTGATGATGTCGGCCGGCCCGCCGGCGTAGCCGATCCGCCAGCCGGTCATCGAAAAGCTCTTGCTGTGGCAGTTGAACGTCACCGTGCGATCCAAGAGTTCCGGACACGCCTTGGCGAAGCTGACGTGCTCGAAGCCGTCGTAGATGAGGTGCTCGTAAATCTCGTCGCTGAAGACGACGATTCGGGGAAACTTGGCGATGACTTTGCCGAGGGCGGCCTGCTCGGCGGCGGTGTAGCCGTGGCCGGCAGGGTTGGAGGGTGAGTTGAGGACGACGATCTTGGTGTTGGGCGTGAGCTTGGCTTCGAGCTGTTCAGGCGTGGCCTTGAAACCCTGCGACTCGTCGCCGACGACTTCGACCACGCTCGCGCCCGCCAGTTTCGCCTGCTCGGGGTAGCTCACCCAGTACGGCGCGAGCACGACGACCTCGTCGCCCGGGTCGAGCAGGGCCTGCATCGCCGTGTAGAGCATGTGTTTGCCGCCGGCGGCGACGCTGACCTGGGCGGCGGGGTAGTCGAGCCCGTTCTCACGCTTGAACTTGTCGCTGATCGCCTCCCGCAAGACCGGCAGGGCGGGGACGGCGGTGTACTTGGTCATCCCCTCATCGAGCGCCTGCTTGGCCGCTTCCTTGATGAAGGCCGGCGTGTCGAAGTCCGGCTCACCCGCCCCGAAGCCGATCACGTCCACGCCCTCGGCCCTGAGCGCTTTGGCCTTGGCCGTGATCGCGAGGGTGATCGACGGGGCCATCTGACGGACACGTTGGGCGAGGAGTTGGTCGGGCATGGGGCGGGGATGATACGCCCACGTCACACCCACGCCACGCTCTCGGAACCGCGTCGAGATTCGGTCATCTTTCGACCGTCGGGCGTCCGATAACACCATCGTGGGTCGTCGATTGACCGAACATCTCGCCCGCCTGGACAACCCGGCCGTCGACGAGGCGCTGCTGGAGGCGCTCGCGCTCGGCGAGGAGGACGAGAAGGAAGCGGCCCTCGCGTTGCTGATCCGGCGGGCCAAGGCGACGGGATTGTTGGGCCTTTTGCGGCGTTACGAGCGGCTCTCCACACCGTTGCAGGAGAAGATCCAGCAGGCGTCGGAGGTCATGCGGCCGGTCGTCCGCAGTGCGTCCAAGGCAGGCGACATCGCTCTCCGCGTCTCGGCCATGCGGTACATCACGCAGGTCGGTGACATCGAGCTGGCCGACGCGGCGGTGACGAACATCGGCGGTCGCAGCGAAGGGCTGAGCCAGACGGCGGCCAAGGCGCTGCTCAAGCTTGTCGACCGTGCCACCCCCGAGCAGCGGCCGGCCATCGAGCAAGCTGTCGCCGACGCCCTCGACCAGCCGGGTGGCACGTCCAGCCCCGACCTCGTGCGGCGAGCCCTTTCGCTCGCCGATCATCCTGACAGCCCAATCCTCGCCATCCTCGATACGCCGAGGCACCGCGCCCATGCGGTGATTGTGCGTCGGATTCAGGACCCGCCCGCGCCCGGCGGGGCGGCGGCGATGTGCCTTGCTGCGGCGCGACATCGGCTCGGCAATCACTTCGGCGTCTCGGTCGGTTCCACCGAGAAGCATCCCGCGTTGGCCGACCTCGCGGTCCAGCATCACCGGCTGCGCGATCGACGCGTCGAGCTTGCGGCAAGTCGGGCGCGGCGCGGCATTTGGTTCGACGCCGAAAGCCTGATGAGCTTCGTCCGGCGTCGGCCCGACACGGCTTGCGGTGTCGTCGATTGGATCGTCGCCGGCAAGGGGGTGCCGACCGACCGCGATAAGCTGTTGCTCGCGCTGGTGCGGAACTTTCCCGACGACCGGGCACTGCGGCTCGCGGCCCTCCGTGCAACGCCCACGCTCGAACGGCACCACACGCTGCTCGCACTGCTCGACAGCACCGACGAACCGATCGCACGGATGGCCCTGCGGCAACTGGTCGCGCGGAACATCGATGGCCTGCACGGCATCCTGCTGCGCCGGTTGCCGGGTGCGCCGGGAACGTTGCGGACGGCGATTTCGCGGATCGTCGGGCGGGAGAGTTTCGCGGGTTTCTGGGAGCGATTCGACGCACTGGCCCCGGCCGACCGGAAGACGGCCGGACAAGCGCTGGTGAAGGTCATGCCCGACGCGCTGGATCGTCTGGACCGCGTGCTCCGTACCGGCAGCGTTGCGGCGCGGCTCAAGGCACTGCAAGTCGCCGATGAACTCAACGTCACCCACGAGCTCAAGCCGACGCTCGACTTTCTCTGCCGTGATCCGCGCAGCAAGATTCGCTCCAAGGCGGTGTTGTTGCTGGGCCGCATCGCGGACGGTGGGGGACCGGTGATGCGGGCGTTGGGCGATGACGACCCACGGGTGCGGGCCAACGCGGTCGATGCGTTGCGTTTGCGTCTGATCGAGCGACGCAACGGCGGGCCGCGGGTGGCGGATTTGCTGCGCCGCCGAGCCGACGTGGCGGAGAACCGTGAACGCGCCAATGCCGCCGCCGCCCTGCATGTGCTCAACGAAGTCGACGCGGGGGCGTTGCTCCAGCGGATGTTGCAGGACGATCGGCCGACGCACCGCATCAGCGCGCTGTGGGCCGTTCGGCAAACGACGTCGTCAGCGACGCTGCCGACGGTCGCGGACCTGGCACGCACCGATGCCGAGCCGAAGGTCCGCAAGGCCGCGCTGGCGACGCTCCGGCTTGCCGCGGCACGGATGCGCACACGAAAGGCGGTGGCCGCATGAGCCGACCGACGGCCGACATCAACGACGTATTCCGCACCATCTCCGGCGAGGCACCGAGGCCTACCGAGTCCGGTAGTTTTGGGATGTTCCTGGCCATCGTTTTCCTGGTCGCAGCCACGGTCGCGGGGGCCATGCTCATCCGCCGCTACGTGATCTATCGCCGCACGATGGCGTATCAGCGTCACCGCATGGAGCGGTCGATCGCCCGCGAACTCGAACTCACCCGCGAACAGCACCGCGACTTGCGCCGCTTTGCCAAGCAGCGTGGCGTCAACACGCCACTGACGTTGCTGCTGTGCCCGTCCCTGTTGAAACGCAGCCTCCGCAACGCCGGCGACGCCGAACGCGAAGCGGTCGAGAAGCTGTTGGCGAAGGCGGCGTGAAAAGCGAAAGGCGGATCGGAGAACCTGTCTCCGATCCGCCTTCCGCTTTTCAACTCAGTCTCGATCACCGTGGTGCCAGGTCGTAGTACCCGACGAACACGAGGAAGCGGTTTTGGTTGAGGATGGGGATGCTCAGGCTCTTGGCCTCGGCGAGCGTCTCGGCGTACTGGGCCTGGGCTTCTTCGGCCTCTTCGAGCAGCACGCGGTCGATCGGATCGCTCGGGTCGAGGCCCTCGGGGATGACCGGCTCAAGGCCGATGACAACGAAGTCGGTGTCGGGGCCGAGCGTGTTGTCGACGTTGCCGCCGAACTGTGTGACGAGTTGGCGGACAACCTGCGTGTCGGCGCTGGTGGCCCGGCCGTCGCGATCGAGGTCGAACTCGCCGTAGACGTACATCTCGAGCGGGAGGTTCTTGTCGTAGGCGATGTTGACGATCAGGTCGCCTTCCTGCACCGGCGTGCCACGGCTGCCGACGATGCGGGCCTCGGCGTTGTTGGGCTGGACGCGAACGATCTCGATGCTGGCTTTGCCCCGGGGCAGGTTCGCCGTGTCGTTGACCTCGGGGGTGTCGGTCAGCGGGCTGGGCACGCCGCCGTCGGATTCGAAGACCTCGAAGGTCATGCCCGCCGTGATGCCGTCGCCCCGGCCGAGCGAGATGTAGACCGTGTTGCCGCCGGCGACAGCTTCGATCCGCCCGTCGGCCATCTGCGAGATCTGCATGCCGCTGGGTCGCAGGTCGGCCAACTGGGCCGAGAGGTTCTGGATGATGATGTCCTTCTGGGCGATCTCGCTGCGCTGGCTGCGGATCTCCACTTGCATGTTTTCGATGTCGGCCGCGGCGGCTTCCTGGACGGCGGTCAGCTGCGCGATCACGCCGTTGATGACTTCCTCGGCCTGCTCGCTGGTCTGCTGGGCGTCACCCAAGGCACCGGCCGCGTCCTGCTGAGCCTTTTCGACGCTCTCGTCGAAAGTCGACTTCTGGTCGGCGAGGGTTTGCTCCATCTCGGCCAGGCGGGCTTCCATCGCGGCAAGTTCGTCCTGCTGATCCTGCTGCTCGCGGAGGCTGCTGACCAGGGCGTTGGTCAGCGAGTCGATGGTCTCGACGGCGTTGGCCTGCTGGACGTTGACTTGGTCACCGCCGGGAGCATCGGCGACCTGCTCGGCCGCGGCGGCCTGTGCTGTCCGGATAGTCTCGATCGCGGTCTGGTAGTTGCCTTCGGCGTTGCCGGCCGCGGCGGCCGAGAGCTGGCCGATCATCTGAACGGCCGCGGGCACCACCGGGGTGCTCGCGTTGACGTCGGTGCCTCGTGCGTCCTTGATCGCGTTCACGTCGGCCCCCTGCGTGTCGGCCCGGCTCACGATGTCGCCATACTCGGCCTCGACATCGGCCAGTTCCTGCTCGGCCGCCTGGGCGCTGGCGTACTGCATGACGGCCAAGACGGCGGCAACGACGAACAGAACCGTGGCAATGACGGCGTAAACGATGGGTCCTGTGGATGAACTTTGGCGAGCAACGGCCATGGGGCGTCTCCGATTGAGGGGTACGTAACAGGGCGGGGCCGCCTTGCGACGGTCGGGCAACGTTACCCGAATGCGTCGTAGGCGGTCAAGCAGGCCGGTTGTCACGACAGGCCGGCCGTCTCTTCCCCGTGTTGGTCCCATGCCGGCGTAGCATCCCGCGATGGCCGCGCCCAAGTCGACAACCGAGCAAAAACGTCCCTCGTTCTACATCATCGACGGCCACGCCCAGATTTACCGGGCTTACCACGCCCCGTTCCGCGACCTGACCAGTCCGACCGGCGAGCCGACCAAGGGCACCTTCGTGTTCACGCAGATGCTGATCAATCTGGTCGAGCTGCGCAAGCCGGATTACCTGCTGATGGTGATCGACGCGTCGGACGAGACGGTCTTTCGCAAGGAGATCTTCCCCGAGTACAAGGCCAACCGCCCGCCCAAGCCGGATGATTTCAAGCCGCAGGAGGACCGGATCCTGCAGATCGTCCATGACGCGGGGGTGCCGATCCTGAAGCACGACGGCTACGAGGCCGACGACATCATCGCAACCCTCGCCGATCGGCTACGGGATTTGCATGACGTGTACTTGGTTTCCAAGGACAAGGACCTGCGGCAACTGCTGTGTGACCGCGTAGTGATGTACGACGTGCACACAGACGAGGAGTTCGACGCTGAGGCGATGCGCAAGAAGCTCGACTATGGCCCCGAGCAGGCCGTCGAGGTCCAGGCGCTCATGGGCGACAACATCGACAACGTCCCCGGCGTCCCCGGCATCGGCGAGAAGACCGCGGCCAAGCTCATCAACAAGTACGGCAGCGCAGCCGCCGTCTTCGAGAACGCCGACCAACTCACGCCCAAGCAGAGCGAGCGCGTCAAGGAGCACGGCGCGGAGAAGCTGGAGTTGAGCAAGACGCTAGTCGCGCTCAAGCGGGATCTGGAGCTGCCGGAGTTCGACGAGGCCGCGTGCAAGTTCGAGACCCTCGCGACGCCGGCGCTGCGGGGGCACTTGGAAGAACTCGGGTTCAAGCGGCTGCTGGAGAAGATCGACGATGGCCCGGTCGAGAAGCCGGACATGCCGAAGGTCGAAGCCGCCCCGCGCAAGTACGCGCCGCTCTCCGAGGCAAGCCTGTTCGACCCACAACCCGATGCCGACGAGAAGCCCGCAACGCGCTACCACCTCGTCACCGACCTCGACGATCTCAAATCCCGAATCTCCAATCTCAAATCCGCACAGCGGTTCGCGTTCGATACCGAGACCGACGGGCTCGGCGCGATGTCGGCGGACCTGGCAGGGATGAGCTTCTCGACCGAAGCAGGGGAGGGTTGGTACGTCGCGGTCAAGGGCATGGGCGATGCCGTGCTGCCGAAGGATGACGTCATTGCCGCGGTCAAGCCGGTGCTGGAAGACCCGAGGCTCAAGAAGGTCGGCCACAACATCAAGTACGACGTGCTGGCCATGCGTCGTGTCGGCGTCGACGTGCGCGGCATCGAGACCGACACGATGGTCGCCGCCTTTCTCCTCGACGCTGCCCACAACAGCTACAGCCTCGATCGCCTTGCGACCGACCTGCTGGGCGAGATGATGACGCCCATCAGCGACCTCATCGGCAAGGGGAAGAAGCAGATCAGCATATGCGACGTGCCGCTTGACCGTGTGGCCGACTACGCCGCCGAGGACGCGGACATGACGTTGCGGCTCGCCGAGCTCTTGCTGCCCAAGCTCGATGAGTTCCCTGAGATTCGCAAGCTGCACGATCACGTCGAGGTGCCGCTGATCGACGTGCTGACCGAGATGGAGTTCAACGGCATCACCGTCGACGCCGACGTGCTCGCCAAACAGTCCGAAGTCCTCGGCGCACGCATTGACGACCTGGAGCAGAAGATCTACACCGAGGCCGGCAAGCCGTTCAACATCGGCAGCCCCAAGCAACTCCAGGAAATCCTCTTCACCGACCTCGGCCTCAAGCCGGTCCGCAAGACCAAGACCGGCTACAGCACCGACGCCGCCGTGCTCGAACAACTTGCCTCTGACCACACCGTCCCGGCGCTCATCCTCGAGTATCGCCAACTCGAAAAGCTCAAGAGCACCTACCTCGACGCGCTCGGTAACGACATCAACAAACACACCGGCCGGATTCACACAAGCTTCAACCCGACTGGTGCCGCGACCGGTCGGCTGAGCAGTTCCGACCCGAACCTGCAGAACATCCCCATCCGCACCGAGGAAGGCGCGCTCATCCGCAGCGCGTTCGTCCCCGGCGGTGGAGATGAGGTGCTGCTCGCCTGCGACTACTCGCAGATCGAGCTGCGCATGCTCGCGCACTACTGCGAGGAGCCGCGACTGATTGAGGCGTTTGCGAATGACGAGGACATCCACCGCGCCGTCGCCGCCGACGTCTTCGACACCAAACTCGACGATGTCACGCCCAAGCAGCGCGGTCTCGCCAAGACCATCAACTTCGCCATCATCTACGGCGTCTCCGCCTTCGGCCTCGCCCGCCGCATCGAAGACCTCTCGCAGAAGCAGGCCCAGGAAACCATCGACACCTACAAGCAGCGCTTCCCGAAGATCTTCGAGTTCTTCGACCAGTGCATCGCCGACGCTAAGGAGCACGGCTATGTCGAAACGATTAAGGGAAGACGCCGACCGATCCCCGAGATCGAGAGTCGCATCGTGAGCATGCGACAGTACGCCGAGCGGACAGCGATCAACAGCGTCATCCAGGGCAGTGCCGCCGACCTGATCAAGATCGCGATGGTCGATCTCCACGCCGCGATGACCAAGGCAAAGAGCAAGAGCAAGCTGCTCCTGCAAGTCCACGACGAACTCGTGCTTGAATGCCCGAAGGATGTCGTCGAAGTCGAAGCGAGCCTCGTCTGCAACGCCATGGAAAACGCGATGGGGCTGCGCGTCCCCCTCAAGGTCGACGCCAACTGGGCCCCCAATTGGCAGGACGCCAAGTGACCGGTTGAATCGCGGCCGAAGTTTCGAATGGCGGAGCCGGCGTCGATCGCGACAATCGCCGACATGAACGCCATTCAATCCGACGTTCTGTGGCAGAAGCTTCAATCCTTTTCCCTTGACGTGCCCGGGGCGGCACTGACGTTCACGCATCGTCTGGCACGCGAGAACGAGTGGTCGGTCGACTTCGCCGAGCGCGTGGTCGACGAGTACAAGAATTTCGTGTACCTCGCCATGCGGGCCGGGCATTCGGTGACGCCGAGCGAGGAAGTCGACCAAGCCTGGCACCTGCACCTGTGTTACACGCGCAGCTACTGGGACGACATGTGCGGCAACGTGCTTGAGCGCCCGCTTCACCACGGTCCCACTCAAGGCGGTGCCGATGAATCCGCCAAGTATCACGACTGGTACGCACTGACCTTGGCAAGCTATCGCCGAGTCTTCGGGGAAGCGCCGCCGGCCGACATTTGGCCGCCGGTCGAAAAGCGCTTCGCGGCGGACTGGCGGTGGGTGGATGTGAAACGGAACTGGGTGGTGCGAAAGCCACGCATGCTTACAGCAGGTGTCGCGGCGGTGATCCTGCCGATGTCTCTGGCAGCATTTTCCGTTGACGCGATCACGGCGATCTTTTGTTTGATCATCGGGATTGCGCTCCTGATGCTTCTGGTTGTGCTGCTCTCGGGCAAGCGCGGTCGAGGCGCCGGACGCGGCGGCCGAGACAGTGGCTTCCTCGGCGGCTGGTTCGGCTGCGGCTCGGGTTGTTCGTCCGACGGCGGTTCTGGTTGCGGTGGGGGCGGCTGTGGCGGGTGCGGCGGTTGATCAAGCCCGCATCATCGCCTCGACCGTCGGACGGATCGCATCGGTCGCCGCGGCGTTGAGCAGGGCGCAGCGGGTACGGCGACTGAGCACGTCGTCGGCGGTGACGGCCATCTCGTCGTCAACCGCGCGGCGGACATGGCCGCCGGTGATCGGGAGGTCGGGGTGCAGGCGTTCGCCGTCGACGTCGGTCGGCGGGATGATCGGCAGGTCGGCGGTCTTGCACGGTTGCGCCGGCAAGTCGGCGATCGTTGCCGCACGGTCAACGGCGTCCTCGGCCATCTTGCGGTAGGTCGTCCACTTGCCGCCGGTGATTGTTAGCAGCGTGCCGTCGACAACGATCGTGTGATCACGCGAGAGGGCGGCGGTGTTTGATGCGTTCGGGTTCGACACCAACGGGCGGATGCCAGCGAAGGTCGAGAGAATGTCGCCTCGTGTCGCCGGGTGGGCGAGATAGGGATTGAGCGTTTCGAGGATGTAGTCGATCTCCGCGTCGGTCGCGGTCGGGTCGGCGACGGGGGCGTCCATGGGGATGTCGGTCGTTCCGACCACGGCGACGCCGTGCCACGGGATGGCAAAAAGCACACGGCCGTCCGGCGTCTTGGGCACCATCAGTGCCGTCTCGCCGCCGAGGAAACGCAGCGGCAACACGATGTGCGACCCGCGACTCGCCGCGACCATCGGTGCAGCATCGGCGTCGGCGAGTCGGCGGACCGAGTCGGTGAACGGCCCGGCCGCGTTGATGACGACCTTCGCCGAGAGCCCGAGCGTCTCACCATCGACACGCACCGTGACCGCGCCACGCTCGACGCCGACCACCTCGGCATAGTTCAGCAGCGTCGCGCCGTGCTCCGCCGCAGTGCGGGCAAGATCGACGCACAATCGCGCGTCGTCGAACTGCCCGTCGAAGTAACGCACACCACCACGAAGTCGATCCTTGTTGATCCCGGGAATCGCGTCGCGAACGGCGAAGCGGCCGAGCGTGCCCGCGTTGGGAAAGTCGTCTCGCCCGGCCAGCAGGTCGTACGCCGCCAGTCCGGTTCGGTAGTACGCCGTCTCGAAGAACGAGAACGTCGGGATGACAAACGGCAATCGATGTACGCAGTGCGGTGCGTTCCGGAGCAGTCGCCGCCGCTCCCGCAGTGCGTCCCGCACCAGGCCGATGTTGCCCTGTCGCAGATAACGCACGCCACCATGGACGAGTTTGGTCGAACGCGATGACGTACCCGAGCCGAAATCGAAGCGTTCGAGCAGGGCGGTGCGATAGCCGCGCGTGGTGGCGTCCAGCGTAATGCCCAGCCCCGTCGCACCGCCGCCGATGACGACAATGTCGAACGACCCGTTGCGGAGTTGAGAGAGCATTGCCTCGCGTTGCACCTTGGAGGATATGGGCCGTCAGTACCGCCCACTGGCTCGCAGTAGCAGGAATGCCCCGGCGAAGAACGAGAAGAACGTGTACACGCAGAACAGGAAGATGCGCAGCGTGATCATGCTCCGCCAGCCGACGCGGTTGGCGTAGGCCTCGATGAGTGGGCCGGCGAAGTAAATCACGTTGGCGACGAGTCCGCCCTGCAGCGCGACCAGCGTGAGTCGACCGAACTCACCCGACGGATGCGTGAGTTCGCCGAGCAACACCATCGCCGCGGGCATGCCGCTGATGGCGATGTAGAGCGGACGAAGTTTCTCCCACGCGATGAAGATTTGCCGCGGTGTTTGGCGTGTCTCGGGCGGGGATGGTGCGGTGTGGGTCATGGTCAAAGCACCGGATTCACCGCGAAGTTCGGCCGATCCGGCGGGACAATCAACTCCTCGTTCCGCATGTCGAGCATGAGGTCCATGTCCTGCACCGCGGTGGCGCCGAGCAGGACCTGCTCGCCGAACACGAGCGCACCGCCGACGGACGTGCGGTTGTCGAACTGGATCTTCACGGGTGCGACGTAGGGAACGCGATGCGATGTCCCATCCGTGATCGTGGCAACGCGTGTCTCGACCTGTTCCAGTTGAAGTTGCTCGGCTACCGACTGCGGAATGCAAGTCACAATCGCCCCTGAGTCGCAGATGACCTCGAGGTTCAACCCCTTGAGATCCGGCTTCGCGGCGTTGGAGAGCAGGATACGACCGTGGACGATTCCCATGTCCGGATTATAACCCAAACTCGCTCCAGCGCTCATCCACCTGCTGTCGTGTCGCGGCGTCCATTTGCAGTTCCAGTGGCCAGGTGCGGACGTCGGCGTTGTAGCCTTCGCCTTCCCATTTTTCGGTGGCGTCGAAGCCGATCTTGGAACCGATGCCGAGCTTGGGGGAGGAGTGGTCGAGGATGTCGAGCACGCCGGTCGCCATCTCGACGTCACGCTTCGGGTCGACGTTGGCGAAGAGGTGGAACAGCACGTCCTGCTCGTCATGTACGTCGACGTGTTCGTCGACGACGATGATGAACTTGGTGAACGCCATCTGCCCCGCGCCCCAGATCGCGTGCATGACCCGGCGGGCCTGCTGGGGGTACTCTTTCTTGATTTTCACGTACGCACAGTTGTGGAACACGCCGGCCATCGGTAGCGAGTAGTCGAGTATGTCGGGGATGAGCGTCTTGAGGAGCGGTAGAAAGACACGCTCGGTCGCCTTGCCAAGGAAGTAGTCTTCCATCGGCGGCTTGCCGACGATCGTCGTCGGATACACCGGCTCGCGTCGCATCGTGATCGCGGACACCTCGAACTTCGGGTACATGTCGGCGAGCGAGTAGAAACCGGTGTGGTCGCCGAACGGGCCTTCGAGGAGTTTGTCGGTGGGGTGGACGTGCCCTTCGATGACGATCTCCGCCTCGGCGGGCACCTGCATGTCGATCGTCTTGCACTGGGCCATTTCGATCGGCGTGCGGTTGACGAAGCCGGCGAAGAGCAACTCCGGAATCCCCGGCGGCAGCGGCGCGGTCGCCGAGTAGGGCATTACCGACGGCCCGCCCAGCACGATCGCCAGCGGCGTTCGCTCCCCGCGCTTCGCATAGCCGCGGTAGTGGCGTGCGCCGTCGTGGTGCATATGCCAGTGCATCGCGCAGGTTTTCTTGTCGAACTTCTGCACGCGGTACATGCCGACGTTGGGCGTGCCGTCGTCGGGGTCCTTGGTGTAGATGCCGGCAAGGGTGATGTACTTGCCCGTGCGTGGCTTGTCCTTGAACGCCGTGATTTGTTCACCGAGATGCCCAAACACCTGCCCGCTGTCGATGTCTCCGTCGTGCGGCCAGCACTGGATGATCGGCAGCTTGTCGAGGTCGATCTTGTCGTCGGTCCAGACGACCTCTTGGCACGGCGCTCCGCCACGCAGCACGCTCGGCAGGAACTTCGACATCGACGGAAGCAGCCCCTTCAAATCGCCGGCGGCCTCTGCCGCGAACTTCACCTTCCCCGCCAGCGTCGGCGGCGGGACGGGCTTGACGAACTTGCCGATGCGGGCGGCGAGGTCTTCGAGGTTGTCCGTGCCGAGTGCGCGGGTGATGCGCCAGTAGCTGCCGAAGGTGTTGATCGCGACGGGGATGTCCGAGCCCTGCACATTGTCGAAGATCAACGCCCGCCCGCCCTTATCCGCGTGGACGTGTTTGTCGAGATCGCCCGTCGCCTCCGGCCCGTGCGGTGCCTGCGACTTCATGACGCGATCGCTGACCTCCGCCAGCTCCAGCACCGGATCGACGCTCGCGGAGACACGCCGAAGCTCGTCGTTGGCGTCGAGAAATTTGTGGAACTCGCCGAAGTTGCGGAAGGGGCCGTCGGGCATGCGAGAGCTTACGTCACTTGGCTGTCACGCTGTTCAAACCCCAGGTCAACCTCGACGCCGGGGTCGTCTTTGTAGTGGAGCGTGATCTCCTCCCCGGCGGTGATGTCGCGGCGAGCGTTGACGTGCATCAGGTCGGGCGAGATGTGTTCGAACTCCGCGTTGGGGTTGGTCGCATGGTTGTAGAGCGACCCGTAGCCCAGGGCGAGGCCGACCATGTGTTGACCATCAACCTTGCCACGATCAAACACATACCACGAAATCCGTGCCGCCCGCTTAGCGGTCGGGTTCGCGCCGAAGACTTGTTTGCGAGGAATCAGCAGGACCGGCATTCGTTCGATGAGCGATCCGGCAGAGATGTCGGTTCGCGCAAAGACACCGCGGCCGGCGGGGTCGCAGTCGTTCACACGTCTCACTTCAATCAGTGGCGACTGCACGGCGATCGGCGCGGGGCGTCGCATCGGCCACAGCCTATTCGGAAATTGGCCACCAAGTTTCGCTTGCACGGCACCGGATTGATACAAAGATGCGGGACCGAGCGTTCGGGAGAACTTGCAACCATCCCCGGCGTCTGAAGGAGCAGCGCGTGAGGTCTGGACTGAACGGAACACTGCAAATGCCAAACAGCGAACCGGATCCCGCAGCACTATTCGACGCTGCGCGGGCCGGGGATCGGGCGGCTTTCGGGCAACTTGTCCGAATTTACCAGGATCGGCTCTACAACGGCGTGCTGCGGCTCGTCGGTGACCACGACGAAACCAAGGAAATCGTCCAGGAAGCCTTGCTCAAGGCGTTGCAGAACATCGGCACCCACCGCGGCGAGTCCGGGGCGTACACGTGGATGTTCCGCATCGCGATGAATCTGGCGATCAGTCGGCTCCGCAAAGTGCGTCGTCATCGGACTTTTTCGCTCAACGCTCGCAGCTACGCCAATGACCGGGAGCCGAGCGAGCGGGTTGCCGACGATCATGCGCCCGAGCCGGGCGATCGGCTCGACCGGCGGGAACGGGACGCGCTGGTGTTGGCGGCGGTGGGGCGTCTGGACGTCGAATACCGGACGCTGATCGTGCTCCGTGATCTGGAGGGTTTCGACTATCGGCAGATGGCGGATTTGCTGGATCTGCCGCTGGGCACACTCAAGAGCCGGCTGTTTCGCGCCCGGCTCGCACTTCGCGAAGAACTTGCCCCGTACTTCGGCGTCGAAGAGAGATCACCGGCGTCCGCTCCGGACCCGACCGGCCGATCGGCCCCAAGTTCGACGGAGAATAGTGAGCGTTCCCCGGCGTTGTGATCGCGGGACACCGAGTCAGGAAAAGCAGATGGCTGTGGACGAACAACATACCGAAGCGCTGCTCGCGGCTTACATCGATGGCGAACTCGACGCCGAGCAACGTGCCGCTGTCGAAGCATCGCTGGCCAAGCGGCCCAGCCACGCGGCCATGGTCGACCAGATGCGTCGTGCACGGGCACTCGTCAAGGGGCTGCCGACCGAGCCGGCACCGGTCGGGCTGGCGGATGACGTACTCGGTCAGTTGGAGCGGGCCGCATTGCTTGAGCCGGCCGGTCTTGCGATCAAACCCGCGCGTCAGCGACCGCTGGCGTTGGCTGCAGCCGTGGTGCTGTTGCTCGCGGGCGGCTTGGTGGCGTTCGTCCTTTTCGGACTGCCCGAGCCGAACGAGTCGGTGAAGACCGCGGCCAGCGACTCGGCCACGCGGGGGGGCATCGGCGGGGACATCGACGAAGTGCCGGGCGAGGAAACTGACGCCGGATCGCCGGTGATGGATGAGCCGGAAGTCGATGTGGATGGCACACCAACGCCATCGTTGCCACCGGATGAGCCGGTCGATGGTGAAGATGATCCCACGCCGACGTTCACGCGTGACATGTTCGCGGCCGACACGCCGTCACGGATCGGCGGGGGGCGATTGCCGGGCGGTTTGTGGTTCGATCTTCAGCCGCGTAATCCGCTGGATACGCGGCCGCGAAACCCCTTGGATATCGACCCCAATCCGTCTCTCGCTGCCGGGCCTGCGAATGAGCGAGTCCGGCCGGTGATGGTCATCGCCGAGACCGTCGATTCGGCTGCGGTTCAGGCGGAGATCGAGCGATTCATTGCCGACCAAGGCTTGGTCGTTCAAAGCAACGCCGATGGGACGTTCGCGCTACGCATGTCTCGGCGGGACGCATTGATGCTGGCCGATGCGCTGGCGTCGGCCGAGCGGGTGACGTTGCTCAACGCCGAGGCGTCGGCCGGCGGCTTGATCGAGCCGGGGGAGACGCTGCGGGTCGAACTGATCAAGCGTAACGACCCGACCCAGGCCGAAGCGGTCGATGTCGAGGTGAGGCCGGACGGCACCGTCCGCGTCGTCGGCGGGCTTGCACGTGAGGTCGGCCCGCTGCCCGCCGCTGGTGCGACCGAGCAGGAACTCGCCGACGCGCTCGAATCCCAGCTCGGCGAGGACGGTCCGTTGCAGGTCAACGTCCGCCGGCAGTCGAACGGCCAAGTCACGCCCGTCGATCCAGACCGACGCATCAAGCCCGGCGACCGGCTCGAAATCGCGCTCGGGGACGTCTCCGAAGTGCGTGTTGTCGATGCGGCCGGGATGGTCAGCGTGCCCGAACTCGACCCCATCTTTGCCAGCGGTTTCCGGCCGCAGGAGTTGGCGAACCTCATTGACTATCAGTATCGCGAGGGCTTCATCGGTGCCGAACCCAAGGTGCGGGTGTCGTTCGCCGATCCGCCGATGCCGCCGGGAGGTGATGCGGTGGTCGATACGCTGATCGTGATCCGTCCGGTCTTGCCGGCCGCGCCGAAGTGACCTGAACAGGCCGGGCGGGTTTCGGCGGCCGAATTCCGACAACGACATGAAACATTCGCCCGTCGGCGGCGTATTTACATCAGAGCAGGACGGTCACGCAAACGCCGCGAACCACGGCGGATACACGAAACTCCCTACCCCAGACCCCGGGCATTTTCTTCCCCACGCCCGGGGTCATTTTCTGCGCCCACACGCCTCCTTCGGACGCGCCATGTTTCAGCGCTGGACGATCAGATCACGTAGCTGGAAGAACATGAAGATGCCGAACACGGTCGCGAGCGCCGACGGAATCTGGAGGCCGTACCCGTTTGCCAGCATCACGCCGACGTAGCCCACATTGAGCAGCGTGGAAACCGCGATGAGCCCACCGATCCCGAGAACCACTGCACGCGGCAGGCGAAAGACGATCGCGACGCCTTCGAGAAGAATGCAGAAGCAGAACAGTGAAATCGCCAGATCGCCCCAGAAAAAGAGCGTTTCCGTGTAGGCCAACGGCGAACCGTCGGTGTCGGTAAAGGTCCAAGTGAACTCGCCGATCCCCGCCAGGCTGAGCAGCCAGAACCAAAACCGGTTGAACACGATCAGGAAGATCACGCCCAGCGCGATGTTGAGCCAACCGATGCTCGTGTCGGCCGACCGCAGCGTCGCGGTGGTCACCGGCTCGACTGACTCGGCGGGTCGCTCGGTGCGTTTCATGCTCGGCAGTTTTTCGGGGTCGAGGGCCATGATGTGGGCAGTTGTTGGCGTGGGCCGGTTGTCGCGGCGTCTGTGATGAGAATACTTCAACCAGCACCATGTCCCAAGATTCCGCCCCAACCGCCGACCCGCTGCAGGAAATCGAAGCCACCACCGCCGACGCCGACGCCGGCTTGGCCGCGGTGACCAACGCCGACGAGCTCGAAGCGTTTCGCATCCAGTTCCTCGGCACAAAGGGCCGCGTCAAGGGGCTGATGAAGCTGCTCGGCAAGGTCCCCGGCGACCAGAAGAAGGCCGTCGGGCAGGGCGTCAATGCCCTGCAAAAGCGGCTACAATCGGCGTTTGAGGAGAAGAAACAAGCCCTTACCGCCGGCGCGACCGAGGCCGCCGACGCCATTGATGTCACCGAGCCAGGCGTCGCACCGCCGGTCGGCAACCTGCACCTGCTGCTGCGAACGGCGGATGAGCTGACGGACCTGTTCGGCCGGATGGGCTTCGACGTGGCGTCCGGGCCGGAGGTGGAGGACGAGTTCCACAACTTCGTCGCCCTGAATATCCCCGAGCAGCACCCGGCCCGCGACCCGTTGGACAACTTTTACCTCGCCGATCCGCCCGAAGGTCGTGACGAGAAGCACCTGCGGCTCCTGCGGACCCAAACCAGCACGGTCCAGATCCGCGTGATGCAGACCCAACCGCCCCCGATCCGCGTGGTCATCCCCGGCCGTGTCTATCGCCCCGACACCCACGACGACACGCACCTGAGCATGTTCCACCAGCTCGAGGCCCTCGTCGTCGACGAGAACGTCACGATGGTGGACCTGAAAAGCACCATCACGCAGTTCGTCCACGCCTACTTCGGGCCGGAGACGAAGATGCGGTTCCGGGCGAGCTTCTTTCCCTTCACCGAGCCGTCGGCCGAGGTTGACGTGTTCTTCGAGGACAAGCAGCAGTGGATCGAACTGGGTGGCTGCGGGATGGTCCATCCCAACGTACTGACCGCCTGCGGTATCGACCCGACGAAATACTCCGGCTGGGCCTTCGGCTTCGGCATCGAGCGGATCGCCATGCGCAAGTACGGCATCCCCAACATCCGTCTGTTCATCGAGAACGACGTGCGGTTCCTGCGACAGTTTTAGCCCGGCCCATAAGAGCCGTTCTGGGGCGGCAGGAAGGGCCGTCAGGGCCGATAAACGACCGGGCCGGAAAAATTCGACCCCTGCGTTTGACGCTGTCCTGGCCGTGCCTATCGTGCTGACCCGCAACGGATAACTGATCGCCAACGCGACGCTCACACGACGCGAAAACGGTCACTTGCAACAGCAGCCGTTGCCGCTCTTTGACAAGTGAAGAGGTAAGGTTCTCAAAAACATCCAGAGATGGATGTTTTACATTGCAGCCACGGACTGATTTCAGGTCTTTCTGTTGTCCGTGGCTGGCGAGCACCTGAAAGCTGAAAGTGAACACAGTGTCGAGCAACGTCGGTAAGTATGTCCGCCGGTGTTCGATAAATGTGATCAAGCTACTAAGGGTGTTTGGTGGATGCCTTGGCATCGAGAGGCGATGAAGGACGTTGGAGCCTGCGAAAAGCTCCGGGAAGCTGGCAACCGAGCGTTGATCCGGAGATGTCCGAATGGGGAAACCCGGCGGTTAGTGATAGCCGTCACTCGTTGGTGAACGCATAGTCAACGAGAGCGAACGCGGGGAACTGAAACATCTAAGTACCCGCAGGAAAAGAAAGTAACCACGATTCCGTGAGTAGCGGCGAGCGAAAGCGGAACAGCCCAAACCGGGCTTCGGCCCGGGGTTGCGGGCGTGCGACATGGACCTTGAACGTTAGTCGAAGTGAGCTGACAGCCACACCAAAGAGGGTGCAAGTCCCGTAGACGGCAACCGGATAGGCCTAGCGCGTTCCAGAGTAGCACGGATCTCGTGGAACTCCGTGTGAATCCGGGTGGACCACCACCCAAGGCTAAATACTACTCGATGACCGATAGTGAATCAGTAAGGCGACTGAAAGGTGAAAAGCACGGCGTCAAGCCGAGTTAAAAGTACCTGAAACCAAACACTTACAAACTGTCGGAGCCCTATGCCCTTGCGGCACGGGTGACGGCGTACCTTTTGCATAATGGACCGGCGAGTGCAGCATGACGGCAAGGCTAAGCGTTTCTAGACGTGGAGCCGCAGCGAAAGCGAGTCCTAACTGGGCGAATCAGTCGTGGTGTTGCGACCCGAAACCTGGTGATCTACCCGTGGACAGGGTGAACACGCTGTAACAGGCGTGGGAAGCCCGAAGCCTTAAACGTTGAAAAGTTTTGGCATGATCTGCGGGGAGGAGTGAAAGTCTAATCAAACCAGGAGATATCTGGTTCTCTCCGAAATGCCTCTAGGGGCAGCGTCTGGCAACTACTCACAGGGGGTAGAGCGACTGATAGTGGCTGGGGCCCTTCCCCGGGTACCCACCGCTTCCAAACTCCGAATACCTGTGAGACTATCCAGGCAGTGAGTCCGCGAGGGATAATCTTCGCGGTCGAAAGGGAAACAACCCAGACCATCCGTTAAGGTCCCTAAATCTTCCTCAGTTCGTGAGGATGTCTTTCTGCTGTGACAACCAGGATGTTGGCTTAGAAGCAGCCACCATTTAAAAAGTGCGTAATAGCTTACTGGTCGAGCAGAGAGGCGCCGTAAATGATCGGGAATAAGGAAGATACCGAAACGATGGGAGCGAAAGCTCGGTAGGAGAGCGTAGTACTCGGCGTCGAAGCGATAGCGTGAGCAGTCGTGGAGCGTGTACTAGCGAGAATGCCGGTATGAGTAACGATAATGCAGGTGAAAATCCTGCACGCCGAAAGCCTAAGGTTTCCTGGGGAAGGTAAATCCGCCCAGGGTTAGCCGGGAGCTAAGTCGAGGCCGAAAGGCGTAGACGATGCACAACGGGTTAATATTCCCGTGCCGATGCCGGCGGTTGAACCTCCACATGTGTCCCTATTGATCCTGTCGCCCGACTAGACGTGGGCGTGCCGAAAGGCCGAGGACGCTTTGATTCCGAAGCAGGCGGCTTAAGGGCCGAGAAGAGTGTGGTGGTGACAATGGCATTGTCCGTACTAAAACTGACACAGGTAGGCGAGGCGAGTAGCCTCAGGCGCTCGAGAGAACTGTGGTGAAGGAACTAGGCAAATTGACCCTGTAACTTCG